>JBDSAQ010000001.1:0-38996 GCA_039922095.1 Ginsengibacter sp.
CTGAGTTCGAAGTTCTGAAACCCTATTTTGCAAAAGCACTTAAATCAAACAATATAAAAGTTGACATCCATGCAGAGTTTGAAAACAGTCAACTGGTTTGTCTGATGGCAACTTCTGCAGATATTGAAAAAATAAACCAGGAAGTAATTGAGGGAGTAAAATTCAAATTTATTACAAAGAATTTTTTCGGGCAGAAACAGATAACTGAAGAAAATCTTTTAACGGCAACTGAATTGCAAAATGGTAAGCAACAACTTTATTCAGATGGAAAACAACTTTTGGACGACATCCTCATGAACAAGGATTTTAAACATTCACAACAATTACGTTTTTTAGCAACCAAGCATGAAGGAACGCATCTAAAAATCAGATTTGTGTTAAGCCCCTTTTCATTCGTATTTCTATTATCAGGCGAACAACAGTTCCATATTATTTTAGAAACACTTGACACGGAAGAAGCAACTTATTTGTGGCACACTGACAAAAACAAACAAGCCCTTATAAGCAAAGTAAAAGAAATTGACCAGCAGCTAAACATAATTCATAGCAAAGGCAGACAAGTATTTTTAGAAACAAACCCTGAGGACTTTTCAAAAATATTACATGACTATTCCGACAAAAAGAAAGGGTTTATTATTTGGAAAGACTTACTGGAAGAACAAATTGTATGACACAGAAAGCCAATAATTGCACATGACCTGAAGACAATAGGCTAAGTCACTAATAGCCAACGCCTCAAGGTAAGCACGTTGGCAGGCACCCAAAAACTAGCAGCTCCGAAGACAACCTGCCAAAGAGCTTGCCTTCTGCTCGGCTTGGGTAACAGTCTTTACGTTAACACCGTTAAAATGCAAGATTCTTATAACTGACAGACGGAAGAGCGAACGTACAACAATGGGGTTTGCCAAAATACAGGGCGGAAATTATCTTCAATATCAGCTACATATCCGACTGACCGAACACAGATGAGCAACAGAATATGTTTTCAACTTCAGTATCTTTAATCGGCTGCAGTTCGGGGGTGGACGTTTCCAAATGCCTGCCGAACGCAAAGCTGTGGCCGTTGTGTGTCCTTGAATAAAAGCAGCTTGGACAGACAAAACATCCGCAAATAACTTCAATAAAAATATGACAAGATTAGACCCAATAATTGCAGTAAAAGATATTGAAGCCAGTTCAAGTTGGTATCAAAAAATATTTGAACTTAGAAACAATCACGGTGGTGAGCATTTTTCAACTTTAGTTTCTGATGATAATGAAATCCTTCTCTGTCTTCACAAATGGGAAGAACATAACCATCCAACAATGACAAATCCAGGTATAACACCGGGAAATGGACTATTACTTTATTTCAGAACGGAAAATATGATTGATATCTACCAAAATGCTATAGAAGCAGGTTGTGTAATAGAAGAAGGTATTCATTTAAATCCAAATTCTTTAAGAAAGGAATTTTCATTTCGTGACCCGGATGGGTATTTTTTGACAGTTACTGAATTTCATAAGTATGAAGGATAACCCGAACCTGGGAAAGCAAAAGATTATCCCCTGACACAGATTGGAAGCGAATGAAAAAATAGCGAACACACAACGGACACGGCCTTGGCAATATGGCGGGGACGAATATGTGCTCAACTTTTTGTTTACTAATCGGCTCCAGTTGCAGTCGACGAGTACCACCCAGCAATAGTATAAAAAAAATGAACTTTTTATTTATAAATTTAGCTTCCATTACTTGCTGACGATCTTCAAATGTCTTAATGAAAAAAATCCTTCTTAGAACACTAAAACTTGTTGCAGGACTTTACATTATCATTTGTGTACTTCTATTCTTTTTTCAAGAGAAAGTAATTTTCTTTCCACAAAAATTAGAAAGCGATTACAAATTTAGCTTCGACCAAAAATTCGAAGAATTAAGCATAAGGATGAAAGACAACAAATTGCTAAATGCTATCCTTTTTAAGGCAGACAGTTCAAAAGGTGTAATATTTTATTTACACGGTAATGCAGGCTCTTTAAGTTCGTGGGGTGGCGTGGCAAAAACATACACAGATTTGAATTACGACGTTTTTATGTTGGACTATAGAGGCTATGGAAAAAGTGAAGGTTCAATAGACGGACAAACTCAATTTTTTCAAGACATTCAAACTACTTACGACGAATTGAAAAGTAAATATGTCGAAGGCAAAATAATAGTTTTAGGTTACTCAATAGGAACAGGACTTGCGGCTAAAGTAGCATCTACAAACAACCCTCGACTTTTAATTTTACAAGCACCTTATTATAGCTTGACAGATATGATGCGACATACTTATCGAATAATTCCAACCTTTATCCTAAAATATAAATTTGAGACACATGAATATATAAAGAACTGCAAAATGCCGATTGTAATTTTTCACGGAAATTCAGATGAAGTAATTTATTACGGTTCTTCATTAAAACTAAAGAAAGGGTTAAAAAAACAAGACACCATAATAACACTTATTGGACAAGGACATAACGGAATGACTGAAAATCCAGATTATAAAACGGAAATCCAAAAAGTTCTGAGAAGATGAAAAGCGAACGCACAACAGGTAGGTGGGCAATATTGCGGGGCAATGAATATATGCTCGACTTTTTATTCGTTACCTCGACTTCAGTTCCAGCCGTAGAATAACGCCGGACAATAAAATAAACAATGGACTTTTATTTATAAATTTAGCTTCGGTTACGTGCTGACGATTTTCAAATACCGCCATATCGCCGAGCCATACCATTGGGCGAAAAGAAAACAAAACACTCTAATGAGCGAAGACTTATTGACCCAAAAACTTTTTGATGAAATTGTTGAGATGGAAAAATCTGAAAGACGATGGTTGTCCCCTAAATCAATAATCAAAACGACCAAAGAAGTTGCTACAAAAGGAAAGGAAAAATACGGTTTGAGTGATAAACCTTTTGTTATTCGTCGCAATATAAAACTTGACTTATTTTTATGGATTGCTATGACTTGTATTATTTTAGGACCTATGACTTATGGAATTATAGAAGAATTTAGAAGTAGTAATTCAAACATTTTGGGAGTTACATTTTTATCTCTTTTCGTGATACTCTTTTTATTTGTTGGTTATAAAAACTTGACTTTAAAAGCTCTGACTTCACCAATTACTTTTACAACTCAAGAGTTGACTATAAATGATAAGACATTTACTTGGTTTGAAATTCAAGAAACGTTTTGCGTTTTGAGATTTGCAGGCAGAACTAGGAGAACTTCATTCGTTATCGGATTGAAGAATGGAGTAATTCATTTTTTTGATATCGATAATCAACTGGGCTTTAAATATAGTGAGAGAGATTTTTCTAAATTTGTTGAACATTATAAACACTTCACTTCGCCCAACAAATAGGGATTAAACGAAGAGAAAAATAATGACAGAAAAAAAATCATCCAATCAAAATTTCTTGGGGACAGCAGCCCTGATAGTTGCGTTGGCCGGAGCAGTCGGCTCACTCTATTTTATGTTCAGTGCAGGTCGTAAACAAAATTCTATTATTTTGCTTGGGCTTTTTACAGCTTGGGTTCTTTCCCCATTTGTAGGACTATTTATCTCAAATAAAATTTCCAATCGCTGGACAGTTCCTGCCCGTAGATTTCTTTACTGGTTTACAATAGTTCTGACACTTGGTTCTTTGATTGCTTACAGTGGTGCATTTAATACACCTGAGACAAAAAATGCGTTTATATTTCTTATTTTTCCGATGATTTCATGGTTTCTTATTGTGGCTGTTTTCTTGATAGCGAGAAAACTTTCCAACAAGAACTTAAACTCTTAACAAAAGGAAGAAGGAATCCAAAATTGCAAGAAAGGTATTTACTCTTACAAGCTGGGTTTTTTTACAAACATCCCACTATAACACTTCCGATACGCATATCCCAAAAACAAGTTGGTTACAATCAGAATAACTCCCATTAACCAGCCAGAGGGAACTAAAATGGTGTGATACAGTAATATATTTAAACTGATGGGAAATAGTACAACAGCGCTAAAAGGTGCATACCGATTTACCAATAGTGATATGCCACCTGCAATTTGAATCGATTTTATCATAGGGTAAAAGTATCCGACTCCTAATAGGCCCGCTTTAAAAGCTGCTACTCTGCCTGTATGATTGGGTTGATAAGGAATAAAATGCAAAAAATAATCCAGACCGAAGACCAGGTAAATGAATCCAAGTATGATCCGTGATACTATGGTTGCTTTTTTCATTGTATTGCTCATTTAATAGTAAATTAAAACAACTTAATTTTTTAAATAGAATCAAATATAACTTTATATCGAGGAGTGCCGCTTACATCAACTTTACGGTCTTACTGAGCAATAATTTGGGCTTAATTTAAAAACAAATTTGGTACTTTACATATCCTGGAATACGCAAATACTCAACATTGTGCGCCATTAGTTAAAGTGTATTATTATTGATGGCACTATAAAATATAAAAATGTCTAATCAGAATCCCCAAATTATTCCCATGCTTTCATATGAAGATGGAATTGCTGCAATGGATTGGCTGTGTAAAGTATTTGGCTTTTCCGAAAGGATCCGCATGTTAGATGATAATGGCATACTTACTCATGGAGAAATTACATTAGGAGACGGCGTCATTATGTTAGCTTCTCCAACCCCTGATTACCAATTTGGTTTCATATCGGCAGTACAGTACATTATCATCAACCGATAAATGTGAGGCATTACGACAAAAAATCTATTATATGAATCCGCTCAAAACACTTTTAAATTCTGTTATGCAGGCCCGCCAACAATTAATTGAAGTGGCGTCAGGACTGACCTTTGAACAATCGCAATTTAAATCTTCAGGGGATGCATGGTCTATTGCTGATATTATAGAGCATATGGTGTGGGCAGAAATGGGAGGAATCAATGGAATTTGGAAAACTCTTGAGGGAATAAAAAATAACAAACCTATCTGGAAAGGTGAAGCGATTCACCACGGTTTAGCTATTGAAGAAATTATTGAGAAAACATGGAGAGCAAAAGAGCAGGTTCCTGAATCTGCTAAACCCAGGTGGGCGGGGCCTGTTGAATATTGGATTGTGGCGCTGGACAATTGTCAGAAGCTACTTGAGTCTTTGTGTCGTGAACTTGATGGGTATGACCTTGAGCAGATTATTTACCCTCATATTATTTCGGGTCCACTAAATGTAGTTCAGAGAATGGAGTTCTTGAGATTTCATTTAAACCGTCACCAAACGCAAATTGAAAATATCAAAACTCATCCTGATTTCCCTTCTGCCTCCTGAGCTTTAAGGAAAATATCTGCGTTTGACGGCAAGGCTCTTAAGTTCCGTAATGCCCATCACATAACCATTGTAGCCGATGCAACTACTTTTAAAAAATTAAAGCTGGAACTTATATTTTTAGTTTCCTTAATTTTTAGGTGAGAGGATAGTTTTGTAACTGGGGTTGTGAAAAGGTTGCCGTAATGTGGGGTAATAAGAAGAAAGTATAAAGCTTGCAAATCTTTTTTAATGATTTTTGCAGAACATTAAAATTCAAAAATGAAACTATCAATTAATCTAATGTATTCATTCCTGGTGAACAGCAGAACTTTAAGTCGCATCAAGGCATTAGGGTTATTGATCATTCTGTTTTCAAATTTTGTAACAGCTCAACAAGCGAGAACAAAAATTGATTTTGATAATAACTGGAAGTTTACATTAGATAGCTCTCAGCAATACAATGAGCAAAATGTAAATGATGCATCGTGGCGAACTTTAAACCTTCCGCACGACTGGAGTATTGAAGGAACGTTTAGTAAAGATCATCCTGCATCACCCGGCGGAGGTGCATTGCCCGGCGGTATAGGATGGTATCGCAAAATATTCTTACTACCTGCAACAGATAAAAATAAATTAATCTTTATAGATTTTGATGGCGTTTACTGTAACAGTGAAGTATGGATCAACGGACACTCTTTAGGGATCCGTCCCAACGGTTATATTTCTTTTCAATATGATCTTACACCTTATCTGAAATTTGGTACAGGTAAAAATGTAATTGCGGTTAAGGTTGATAATTCAAAACAACCAAATTCCCGCTGGTACAGTGGTTCAGGAATATACAGAAACGTATGGCTGCTGAAAACAAATAAAACTTATGTTGATCACTGGGGCACGTTTATCACAACTCCCATAGTAACAAACAGGGAAGCAATAGTAAAAGTGCTAACCAGAATTGTAAATGCTGAAGGCAATAAAAAATCATTGCAGCTTACCACAACTTTATATAATATATCAGGAAAAATAGCAGGGCAATCATCAACCCAAATAAATAGCAGCGATAACTTTGAATCAAATGAAACAATAAGAATTTCACTGCCTCAGCTTTGGTCGGTGGATCACCCATATTTATATAAGGCTGTTTCGCAGGTAAAATCCGGAACCCAAATTTTGGACACTTATGAAACAACATTTGGTATCCGTTATTTCAACTTTGATATGGATAAAGGGTTTTCCTTAAATGGAAGGCCGTTGAAGATTTTGGGTGTTTGCAATCATCACGATCTTGGAGCATTAGGTTCTGCTTTTAATACAAGGGCAGCCGAAAGGCAGCTCGAAATTTTAAAGGCAATGGGCTGTAATGGTATCCGCACTTCTCACAATCCGCCGGCGCCGGAGTTGTTAGAGCTTTGTGATAAAATGGGATTTATCGTTATAGATGAAGCCTTTGATATGTGGGCAAAACAAAAGTCGAAGTATGATTATCATTTGTATTGGAAACAATGGCATAAGAAAGATCTGGAAGATCAGATTCTAAGAGATAGAAATCATCCTTCTGTTTTTATGTGGAGCCTTGGTAATGAAGTTCCCGAACAATATAGAGATGAAAAAAATCCAGATACTTCCGGCCGTATTATAGCAAGAGAACTGGTGAGCATAATGAAAACACTTGATACTACACGCCCGGCAGTAACTGCCAATAACGAAGCAAATACATGGAACAATGTTTTGCAATCCGGCGCTTTTGAATTGGCAGGCTATAACTATAATCATGACGTGTGGGAAAAGTTTCACCAAAGATGGCCTGGCAAAAAGCTGATTGTTACAGAAAGTACCTCCGCCCTTGAAACCCGTGGCTATTACGATCTTGTACCTTTTGATACTATCCGCCGGTGGCCCAAACGGTGGGATATCCCTTTCGCAAATCCTTCCGGAGATTATACTGTTTCTGCTTATGATAATGTTAGTGCACCCTGGGGTTCAACGCATGAAGAAAGCATAAAAGCATTGATGAAAAGTGATCTTGTTTCGGGCATGTATATCTGGACAGGCTTCGATTATCTCGGCGAACCTACTCCTTACTCGTGGCCTGCACGCAGTTCTTATTTTGGTATCATTGATCTGGCTGGCTTTCCTAAAGACGTTTATTACTTATATCAAAGTAAGTTTACAAACAAGCCCGTTCTGCACATTTATCCTCATTGGAACTGGAAAGGCGGAGATACAGTTGATATAGTTTCTTATTATAATAATGCCGATGAAGTAGAACTTTTTCTGAATGGAAAAACACTTGGTTCACAAAGTAAAAAAGGTGATGACCTCCATGTAAAATGGCGCTTGCCTTTTGAAGCAGGAACCTTAAAGGCTGTATCAAGAAAAAATGGAAAAATTGTTTTAACTAAAGAAATAAGAACAGCCGGTGATCCTGCCGGAATTATTTTATCAGCAGATAGAAAACTTATTAAAGCTGATGGAAAAGATCTTTCATTCATCACAGCAACAATTGTTGATAAAAATGGAGTAACAGTGCCTGGAGCAAACAATCTTATTAAGTATAAAATATCCGGACAGGCTTTTATTGCCGGGGTTGATAGCGGCGATCCTATAAGTCATGAGCCATTTAAGTCGGATAAGCATACCGCACTAAACGGACTTGCATTAGCCATTTTACAATCAAACGGAAAAAAAGGAATTATAAAATTAACGGTAAGTGCAGAGGGCCTGCAGTCTTCAAGTATAGAGATTGCAGCAAATTGAATGTAATTATTTATGTGGCTATCAAAACCCCTGCACAACAATGCAGGCATTTAAACGACAGTCCCTAATCAATCTTAAACAATTCAAATAACAAAACACAATGAGAAAATTAAAACTCCAGGTACAAATGTCCGTTGATGGATACATTGCGGGAACAAATGGAGAAATGGACTGGATGGTGTGGGATTGGGACGAGGAACTCAAAAATTATGTAAAAGAAATAACAGAACCTGTTGACTGCGTAGTTCTTGGGCGAAAACTTGCACAGGGTTTTATTCCACACTGGGCTTCTCACCCGGAAGAGGAAGGCGCTGATAAAATCAATAGTTTAAAAAAAGTTGTTTTCACCAAAACCCTTGATGAGTCAGAACCGATAGTCACCGGGTGGGATAATACCATTTTAGCAAAAGGTGGCCTTGCTGATGAAATCACTAAATTAAAAAATGAAGACGGTAAAGACATCATTGCTTATGGCGGTGCCGCTTTTGTAACGGCTCTTATTAAACAAGAACTAATTGATGAGTATCATTTATTTATTAATCCAATTCTACTTGGTAAAGGGATGCCAATTTTTAAAGAACTTGAGAGCAAACAAAACCTGGCATTAATAAAATCTGCATCTTTTAACTGCGGGATTGTTGTTCTTAATTACGAACCGAAACGTAACTCATGAACATCGCAGATAAAAATTAATCAACAATGGAAAAGTAATAATGGGTAAACCAAAAAAAATGAGACTCTAATTATCAATCAATCTTATCTCAACTCTTTAACATTTTTTTCCACAAAAAATTTGCTTATCTACGAAATATTCGTAGATTTACGAAAACTTCGTAGAAATGGAAAAATTAACTCATGTTGAAGAGGAAACCATGCAGGCTGTTTGGCGTACAGGTGAGGGCAATATAAAAGCCTTTATGGAACACCTTGATGAATCGCTGCCTTATACAACAGTAGCTTCCACTATTAAAAATCTGGAGAAGAAAGGATATCTCACCAGCCGCATAGCAGGTACTGCTTATCTATATAAACCCATCGTAAATGAGGATGATTATAAAAAGAAATTTATGGGTAATGTAGTAAAAGAATATTTTGACAACTCCTATAAAGAACTGGTGAATTTTTTTGTGGAGCAGAAAAAAATATCTGCCAAAGAGCTGAAGGAAATTATAAAGATGATTGAAAAAGGAAACCATTAAACTGCTAAAACTATTTTGTATGATATTCTTTTTCATATACTTCATAAAATTATCTGTAAGCCTTGGTGTAGTTTATTTGTTTTATTATTTCATTCTGCGCAAGCTCACCTATTACAACCACAACCGGTGGTATTTATTGGGTTATACTTTACTTTCTTTCATTATCCCGTTCATTAATATTGCAGAAGTTCTGGAAAAAAATGACTTGAACAGCAATAATATTATTGCCTGGGTTCCTGTTATTAATACTACAACTGTAACAGTTTTGCCTACGTCAGAAATTAACTCAATTAATGGATGGAATGTAGCAATGATGATAATTGTGGCGGGAATGGTTATTATGGCTGTACGCCTGCTGATACAACTTATTTCTTTCCGCAGAATGCTAAAGAAAGCTACACCTGTTACTGAAAAAGGCATACATATTTACCAGTTAGATGAAAACATTATTCCTTTTTCTTTTGTCAATTCCATTTTCATTAACCGCCATTTGCACAGCGAAAAAGAATTGCAGGAAATTATTCACCATGAATTTATACATGTAAAGCAACGTCACAGTATTGATATCATCTGGGGAGAGGTGCTCTGCCTTTTAAACTGGTTTAATCCTTTTGCATGGCTGTTGAAGAAAGCGATCAGGCAAAACCTGGAATTTATTGCTGATAATAAAGTTTTAGAAAACGGTGTTTCAAAAACAGCATATCAATATCTTTTGCTGAAAGTGACAGGTAACAACCAATATAGTATAGCAACCCAATTTAATTTTTCCTCACTTAAAAAACGTATAGCCATGATGAACAAACTTAAAAGCACAAAACGGCAACTGTTAAGGATGCTTTTTTTATTACCTGCCACCGCAATTTTATTACTTGCCTTTAGAAGTAAAATGAGAACAGGTGAAATGGGAAGATCGTTTAATTCGAATGTCCGGAATCTTTCTCCAAAAGATGTTGTTGATACACCGCCACCAACACCAACGCAAAAGCGCTCTCCAACCCCACCCATTCCATTGGTTGAGGCAATTCCGGCAGTTCCGCAAATTGAAGCAATACCCGCAAATGCTCCGCCCTCTCCTGCAGTACCAACACTAAATAAAGAAAAACCCCCGGTTCCTCCATTACCCCCGGCACCGCCTGCTCACGCCAATGTTAATGATAACAGTAATATCAATGACGTAAGTGATAATTATGAGATAACCGATAAGAAAGCTGTCATTTATTTAAGAAATGGAAAAACTGAAGAGTATAATTTTACCAACGCAAATGAAAAAAGGAATTTTGAAAGCAGGTATGGAAAAGGAAGGACTCTAACATCTGTTAATGCTCCCCGGGAATATGCAGCAGTAACAAATGCTCCAGAAATGGAAGTAGCACCCGAAGTAAAACTTACAACATCTGCAAATACATATACAAATTTCACCTCAGGAACAACGACTGCTCCTTTAGCAAAAACAATTACTTCAGCT
Source organism: Ginsengibacter sp. (assembly GCA_039922095.1). Lineage (GTDB taxonomy): Bacteria > Bacteroidota > Bacteroidia > Chitinophagales > Chitinophagaceae > Ginsengibacter. Next base: position 10,707 of record JBDSAQ010000001.1, read on the forward strand.
AAAAAGATTACTACTGCACCTGTGATTAATAGCCTTGCACCAAATAATAACGGCGGTACAATAATGAATGGAAAATTTTTGAAAGAGGATATTCTTATTACCATAACAAAAACTACGAAACCCGCCGAGCTTGATGAGTTTGTTAAGCAGATGAAAGAAAAAGGATATGAACTTAAGTTTAATAATAAAAATTATAATGGCGGAATATTAACACATATCAGCGGCACATTAAAATACAAAGGCAGCAGTTCTACTTTTTCTGTAACTGATTTTAATAAACTGTTGCTCGGAGTAGTTATAGAAGATGGAAAAGTTTATTTCGATGTAAGAACCGATGATGAAAAGGTGAGAATTTGATTGTCCTGAAAAATTAATTTCTTTTTTGAAAATCTATTATGATTCAAGCATTTTTACCGGCATCTAAAACTGTTCTTTCATTATCATAAAAATCGCTCATCTTACTATAACCTATAAAACATTATTGCATTAAGGCGAGATCATAAAGTAAAAATCGGGCAACTTCACACATTCTATAAGCCGTCTGCCCTGCATAATTGTCTGTTCATAATTTAAACTACGAAGAATTACGTTTATCACATTTTTTTTGTACAAAATAATGTTATGCGTAAACTCTTGCTTCTTATTAGTACCCTAACCAGCATTGTATGTTACTCCCAAACAACACAAAATGGAAGTGCTTCAATAACTGTATTGAATGATAAACAGTCACCTGAAGAGAATGCTACAGTACAGCTTTTAAGGGCCAAAGATTCCGTGTTAATACGATCTGCTCTTACAAATAAGAACGGCAATGCAGAGATAGCAAATATTCCGGCAGGCGAATATTTTTTTAAAATAAGCGCTATTAATTACCAGCCGCTGCTAACTAAAGCATTTATGATAACTAATGGTCAGGCTTTATCAGCAGGCACAATAAATATGGCAATAAAGACCACTTCATTAAAAGAAGTGACTGTAAATACCAATAAACCTTTTATACAAAAACTTTCAGACCGGATAGTTGTGAATGTAGATAACAGTATTATCAGCGCCGGCAGTTCTGCCATGGATGTGCTTGAGCGTTCACCAGGAGTTAACATAGATCAAAATGATGTAATAAGCCTTAGAGGAAAAAGTGGTGTAATTATAATGATAGATGGAAAACCCAGTCCTATGTCTGGGGCTGACCTTGCTAATTATCTAAAGGGGTTGCCTTCATCGGCCATTGACCGCATTGATATAATTACCAACCCTTCATCTAAGTATGATGCGGCGGGTAACTCGGGTATCATTGATATTCATATGAAGAAAGATCAGCGTATGGGAGCTAACGGAACTTTTACAACCGGCTATGGACAAGGCGTTTATTCTAAAGCTAACATAGGCTCTACATTTAACTATCGCAATAAAAAAATAAATGCTTTTGGTAATTATAATTATGCTTACCGCATCGGGCTGAACCACTTATTGCTCGACAGGAATTTCTATGATAACGGAAAGTATAACGGCGGAGATCTGAAAGATAATTACTCAAAATCACCTGTGGGCTCAAACACTGCAAGAATTGGAATGGATTATTTTCCAAACAAAAAAACAATTGTGGGTTTTGTGGTTAACGGCAATTTTTACGATTATACAAGAAAAAATAACAATGCTTCTATTGTGCTCAATACTTTAAGACAACCTGAAAATACTTTTAATTCATTTGCATCAAATAACGATAATAGTAATAATATAGTAGCCAATATCAATTTTAAACATACGTTTGACAGTACGGGCAGAGAAATTACAGCCGACGTGGACTATGGCGAATATAATTCCGGCTCACTAACTGTTAACAGCACCCATTATTATAAACTTGACGGAAACATGCTACAACCCGATTATACCTTAAACGGTGATCAGCAGGGCAGGCTTACTTTAAAAACAGCCAAAATAGATTATGTGAGTCCTTCGGCCCGGGGAAGCAAATGGGAGGCTGGTATAAAATCAAGTTTTGTTTCATCAGATAATGATGCCCAGTTTTTTGATGTAAGCAGCGGCAACCCGGTAAATGATGTGAACAAAACAAATCATTTTCTTTATAAGGAATATAACAACGCGGCCTATGTAAACTTTAGTAAGACATACAAAAAATTTGATGTGCAATTTGGTTTACGTGGTGAGCAAACCAACCTAAGCACAGAACAAAGGATAGGTAATATAAAATTTGACTCAGCTTATTTTCAATTATTTCCAAGTGCTTTTTTGAATTATAAATTAAAGGAAGATAACACTATAGGATTTTCTGTAAGCAGGAGAATAAACAGGCCCGGGTATTCGCAATTAAATCCTTTCCTGTTTTTGATAGATGTTACAACTTATGCTACAGGAGCGCCTGGGTTATTACCGGAGCTGACGTGGAGCTACGAATTAAACTATACTTTAAAAAACTTAAATTTCAGTTTGAATTATAGTTACACTAAGGATCCCCAAAATATTACGCTGGCAAGGTTTAATGAAGCCTTCCCCAACATTCCGTCAGCAGAAAATGTTACTGTACAAATACCGATCAATCTTGGCTCATCTGATTATATAGGGTTATCAGTTTCAGCGCCAATAAGTATTAAGCCATGGTGGAATATGATAAACAATGCAAACATATATTATCAAAGATTCAAAGGCACTTTCAGCGGAACCATTTTAAACAATGGCAAGCCTGCTGCGGATGTAAGAATAAACAATACGTTCACTCTTAAGAAAGGATGGACCGCAGAACTGAATGCCAGTTTAAATACAGGAGGGCAATATGGCTTTATGATACTTGATCCCCAATGGAGCCTTTCCGCAGGTGTACAAAAGCTTATTTTAAAAACCAAAGGAACCCTCCGTTTTAATATAACTGATATCTTTTGGACCAACTTGCCGAAGGCTGTAATTACTTATAACAATTATATTGAAAAATGGCATGCATACCGGGAATCAAGGGTAGCAAATCTTACCTTTTCTTACCGGTTTGGAAATAACAAAGTACAGGCGGTAAGAAGGAGAACCACAGCCTCAGAAGAAGAAAGACAAAGGGCCGGTGGTTAATTAATTTATTTAGGGGTAAACCAACTTAATCTCCATGTATATTTTTAGCATGTTTAATAATAGATTGCAATGACAGGTTTACATCTTCATCAGTTGTAGCATAACAGCTCACACTTATACGCATAGCTGATTTTCCTTTCCATATTGTGCCGCCGCACCAGCACACGCCTTCTTCCTGTACATTTTTTATTACCTTTTGCGTAGCTGAAGCACTACCAAAGCTTACTAATACCTGGTTAAGTACTACATCATTTAACACATTAAAACCTGCAGCAGTTAATGCTTCAGCAAAGTGCACCGCATTGTGGCAGTTTCTTTCTATTAGTTGTTCAAGTCCCTGCGAACCCAAAGATTTTAATGCAGCCCAAACAGGTATGCCTCTTGCCTGCCGCGACATTTCGGGCACATACTGGAAAGGTTCACGCAAAGCATTTGATGGAAGATATGAAGCTGTTGATGACATGGATGTAAAAAGCGCTTCTTTATCACGAACAAAAACGAGCCCGCAATCGTAAGGAACGTTAAGCCATTTATGCGCATCTGTTGCCCATGAATCGGCCATTTCAATTCCTCTTGCTAAATACTTTTTTTGGGATGAAGCCGCAGCCCATAAGCCAAATGCACCATCTACATGCACCCATACATTTTTACTTTCCACTTTGCTGCAGATATCTTCAACCGGATCAAATGCGCCTGTATTAACATTGCCAGCCTGTGTGCATATAATAGCTGGTCCTTTAATGTCGGGAATTTTTCCAGCAATCATTCTTCCCTGTTCATCAGCAGGCACTCGTACCACCCTGTCTCTTCCAAAGCCCAGCATACTTAAAGCTTTCAATACACTTACATGTACTTCTTCTCCAACGATAACAGTTATCTCCGGGCTATGAAACAAACCCCGGGCCTCCACATCCCATCCTTCGTTTTTTAAAAGCTTGTGACGTGCTGCTGCAAGTGCTGTAAAGTTTGCCATCGTGTCCCCTGTAACAAAACCAAAGCCGCATGATTCAGGCAATCCTAACAGTTGAAGCATCCATTTACCTGCAATTTCTTCCAGCGCTGATGCCACGGGTGACATTACGGTAAGCGCTGCATTCTGATCCCATACAGTTGCGAGCAGCTTTGCACACATGGCTGCGGGAAGGCATCCCCCATTTACAAAACCATAATATCGTCCCCCGGTTGATTTTACAGTCGCAGGCGAACCGGCATCATCTAATAATTTTAAAACATCCGCCGTATCAACAGGGTTTTGTTGAAGTGCTGTATCGAATTTTTTCAGCTCATTTATGGAGGAAACATTTGGGTAAACGGGATTACCATTAGTCTGTGACAAATAGTGTTTTGCTCTTTGAGAAAATTCATCTATAAAATGCATATAATAATTTTGAGATAGAAAGTTATGGTTTAGCTTTCAGGTATCAGCCATCAGGTGTCAGGTATGAGGTATCAGGAGAAAAGAAAGACTTAATGATCAACTTGAGCCATTAACCATCAGAAGAAACAATGAGGTTGATACCTGATACCTGACACCTGACACCTGAATCTCATTTCTCCAATTCCTTACGCACTGCAGGTGCAACAACGTTTCCAAATAATTCTATGGAGTGCATCATTTGCTTATGCGGTAAAGTGCCTACGCTGAACTGTACCATAAAACGTGTGTTACCAAACAACTCATGCTCATACAAAATTTTATCAATCACCTGCTGAGGGCTTCCTACCAATAATGAACCTACTGGGCTTCGCATAAATTCAAATTGTTCACGGGTGGTAGGCGGCCAGCCACGTTCCTTCCCTATCCTGCTCATTACATAAGCATACACCGGGAAAAATTCATCAGCAGCCTGTTGTGAATCATCAGCAATGTAAGCGTGTGAGTTGATGCATAGTTGGAGGGTGGAAATATCATGACCTGCTTTTACAAATTCATCACGATAATATTTAGTATGAGGAACAAACTGATCAGGTGTGCCGCCAATAATTGCAATGGTAAGCGGCAGGCCCAATGTTGCAGCCCGTAATACAGATGCAGGTGTACCACCTATTGCCACCCAAATGGGCAATTTATTTTGATAAGGTCTTGGATATATAGCAAGGTTTTGTATAGCACTCCTGTGCTTTCCTTTCCAGGTAATGCTTTCGCTGTTGTTGATAGCCACGAGAAGCTTCAGTTTTTCATCAAAAAGTGAATCATAATCTTTAAGATCGTAACCAAACAGGGGAAAGGACTCAATGAAAGATCCGCGGCCGGCCATAATTTCTGCTCTTCCTTTAGAGAGAAGATCAAGGGTTGCAAACTGTTGAAAAACACGAACAGGATCATCAGAACTTAATACGCTTACGGCGCTGGAAAGTTTTATATTTTTTGTTCTTACTGCCGCCGCCGCAAGTACTGTAGCAGGGGAAGATACAAGAAAGTCTGGCCTGTGATGCTCGCCGATCGCAAAAACATCAAGGCCTAACTGATCTGCAAGTACAACTTCTTCCATTAAGTTCTGGAACCGTTGATAAGGGGTGATTGTGTGCCCCGTAATTGGGTCAGGAGTTAATTCTACGAAAGTGCTTATACCTAATTCCATTATGCAAAAGTAAGCGTATGGAAGTATTAGAAAGCTGTTAGTATTTTGGCTATTTATTTCTCAATTTGCTACATACTTTTTGGCTGTGTTAAACTAAACCAGTTACCGCAACTGTCCGTTATAAGCGCCTCAATGCCATAAAACTGCTCTTTTGGTTCTGATTTAAAAACTACACCTTTTGTTTTCAGTTCTTCATAAGTAGCACGACAGTCTGGTGTATATAATACACCGGCACCAAGTGCATTTTTATCAAGCAAAATTTTAAATGCTTTCTTTGTTTCTTCATCATAATTCATTCCTTCATGCAGCGGCGAAAGGAGTGCAATCTCAGTCTGAGATTCCCCGGAGGGGACTACAGTAAGCCATCTGAAACCATTCGGCATTTTAGTATCGGTCTTTACAATAAAGCCAAGTTTGTTTACATAAAAGTCATATGCTTTATCCTGGTCTGATACGAACAAAGTAGTGTGAGATATCTTAGTTACCATAAAATGTTTTGAACAAAACTACAATTCACTTATACAAATCATTTATTGAATCTTGCTTTCTTATGAAAACATATTTTGAATAATGCAGTGTGGAATAACCTGGTGGGGTTGTTCCCTGGCAAGTTTATTTTTTATAAAAGCAAGGCTGCGGTAATATTGAGGTGCATAACCATTACGGTTTTTAAACAAGAGGCTAAACGAGGCGAGGCTCTCAAAGCCAACGCTGTTGCATATTTCCTGTATGCTTATTCCCTCCTGCTGAAGTAAATGTTGTGCCTGCTGCAATCTTTTGGCAGTGAGATATTCAAGAGGAGTTTTACCATATATTTTTGTAAACACACGATGAAAATGAAATCTGGAAAAACAGGCTTTTTGTGATATATGTTTTAACTGAATAGGCTCATGATAGTTTTCATCTATAAAAAGTTTAGCTGCAACTACACGGCTGTAAATATCTGCTTGGCGTGGCATAATTAAAATTAACAATAAGAATTTAGCAGAAGCTATTTTATCTTTCTAACCCAAAAATTTAATTAACTTCCGGTCAAGATGTACATTTAAATTTATAAATAAAACAAATAAACAATTGTAGATATGCGCATTCATTTTCCACTAAGATACCCGCCGGAGATACCCGGCAATCTGATATGTTTTATTTTCATTGCATCTTCCTTCTTCATCAAATGTACCCCGGGCCGCAGTATAGGTTCATCCAACATTGCAGATACCGGTATTATTGCCCCCGGAGTTAAACCAGTAATGATTGACAGTGGATTTATTTTTACAGAAGGCCCGGCAACAGATAAGAAGGGAAACGTTTTTTTTACTGATCAGCCTAATAATAAAATCTGGAAATATGATACGGAGGGAAAACTCTCCGTTTTCTCGGATAAAGCCGGCAGGTCAAACGGGATGTACTTTGATGCCAAAGGCAATTTAATTACCTGCGCTGATGAGAACGGGCAATTATGGTCAATTGATCCTGAAGGCAAGGTTACTGTTCTTGTAAAAGATTACCAGGGACACAGATTGAATGGGCCTAATGACCTTTGGATTCATCCTTCCGGTGGTATTTATTTTACTGATCCCTATTTTCAGCGCAGTTACTGGACAAGAAAACATACAGATTCAGCTTTAGGAGGCGATAAGGTATATTATTTGTCACAGAATAAAAAAGAGTTGATAATGGCAGACAGTGAGACTGTAAAACCTAATGGCATTGTTGGGACACCCGATGGAAAGTATTTGTATGTTGCTGACATGGGCAAGAGAAAAACCTACAGGTATGATATTAATAAGGATGGAACGCTAAACAACAAACAGGTATTTGCCAATGAAGCATCAGACGGGATGACCATTGATAACAGGGGCAATATTTATCTTACAGGAAGAGGTGTTGCAGTATATGATCCTGCTGGTAAAAAAATTGAACAAATAGACATTCCTGAAAAGTGGACAGCTAATATTTGCTTTGGCGGAAAAAACAGGCGTACTTTATTTATTACTGCTTCTAAATCTATTTACATAATACCAACACTGGTGAGTGGAGTGGAGTAGTGTATAAAATTGGAGTAACCTGCAATACAAAATAACCTCATTAATTTTTAGGTATCTCATGCAGACTAAGACAGTTTTGATATTTATGTGTTTCAGTTTTCTTCTTCCAACAATTATTTTCTCACAGCAAAAGTTTGACAAAACTGATTATTCAACTATTGATAGCATCGCAGAAACTGTAAAGTATAAAAACGATATTTATAAATTGACTAACGACTTGACAAAATCATTTCCTGAACAAATATTTAAGGCGAGGGCTATCTTTAAATGGATTACTGATAATATAAGTTACGATTATAAGTACTACAATAAATTCTATTATAAAGGAAAAGAACCCAAGACTTATAAATGTAAGGATGAAAAAGATTGTGAAGCAAAAAAAATCATATGGGAAACAAGATACATCAACAAAGTTCTTAGGAAGAAAAAAGCCGTATGTCAAGGCTATTCAGTGCTTTTGAAAAAAATGTGCAACATAGCTGGACTTAAGTCTGAAATAATACCAGGCTATGTAAGAACTGAGTTTTACCAAGTTGGTTCTTCTGGAACTCTTGACCATGCATGGAACACTGTTTGGTTGGACAGTGCTTATCATCTTTTAGATGCTACGTGGGCAGCCGGTGGCTGTTGGAAAGATGGTGATGGTAAGCTAATTCATTTTCAGAAGAATTTTAATGACTATTATTGGCTTACGCCTTCAGATGATTTTGCAAGAAATCATTATCCACAAGACAGCAGGTGGGTTCTGCTTTCAAATTACACTAAAGAAATGTTTTCAGCGAACCCGTATTATGCAACAGACATTTTAAATGATATTAAACTGATAACACCAAGTTCAGGAATTATAAATGCAAAAAAAGGTGACACAATTCGTTTTGAATTTCAATATGCTGGAGCCTTTCAAGATTTACAAATCAACTCAAATATTTTTCGCAATCCAGACATTTGGGTTTGGGAATACATCAACAAACGAAAAAGAATAAGAAAACAAGATACTTTAGCGATTAAAAAACAGCAATATATAAAGTACAAACGGGAAGATGACAAATATGAATTTGACTATCTAGTTACAGACAGCACCCTTTACTATCTGGACATTCTTTTTGATACCCGACGAGTGATGCGATTTAAAGTAAACATTGAAAAATAAAACTGCTGGACAAGTACGACCGCTAATAAAAGTATTGCTGCAATAATAATAAATAATAATAATAGACATCCTAAGTATGCGAAAAGTACCAAAACAAATTCTCATCGAAGTCTTATGGCTTGTCCTGTCTTTGGCAATAACAATTTTATTTGCTTCATTTCTTTTTGGATGGTCATTTTTACGAAGTGATGTAAACATACACCTGCACGACACCTATTTTGTTATTTCACGTTGGTTGATTTTACCACTAATCTTTTTTCTATTGGTATTTATCGTTTACTTCATAAAGGAGTTTCGTAAATCATTTAGCAGTACACTTGCTAACCGGGTACTCACAGCAACAGGATTGATACTTATAGTTTTGCTGACATTTTTAATTCAGTCCTTCTCTCAGTCTTTAATTGGTGGCTGGACTTTGTACCCCCCATTATCAGTACTTGGCCCCGACAGTATTTCACAGATGACTCAAAACCCGGTTACAAAAGTTATAACTAACTCTTTAATTGTTATACAAATTTTAGTTTTGGTCATGCTTTTATTTGCAGCTTACCAGTGGGGAGCACACCGTCGGAAAGAAAGCGTTGACTACCAAAAGAGATAGCCTATGTCTATGCATTTTCAAAATAATATTAGCTATAATTAGTCTGTGGCATTTCCTAAGGGCTTCTTCAAAAGCTTATGTATCAGGGAATCAAGATAAGGCTGGTAGTGTAACCGTTCATTCATTCGCTCAAGTATGTGTTGAGAAATAAACCAGTTCATAGCATAAGGTTCTTCAGGCTCATTGTTTGGATTTTCTTTTTTGTCTTTATATAAACTGATTGGATAATAAACGCCCCGTGATGAATCAATATCAGCCAAAAGATTTACCAACCGGCTGTCGTTTACAGTTGTTTGCTTATCAAAAGCGCCGGCAAGGGTACGCAATGGTGCAGTAAGATCATTTTGTAAGGGGGATACTTTTTTAAGCGCAGATTCTCCCAAAGGGCTATTTGTAATATGTAAAACTATAAAATGAAGTTTTTTTGCACGTGCCCCAAACGCAGTGCCTGCGCTATCTCTGTTAATATTTCTTATCACCCTTATCATTTCCTGCACCACACCGGCACCAGAGTTATCAAAGTATCCTCCGTCAACAAAATAGTTAGGCACAATGCTGTCTTTAATTTTATTTGGGGCTATCTGCTTAGGAAAAATTTTATCAATTCGCCCAGCAGGGCTTAAATAAGGAAATCTTGCTCCCAGCAATGTGGCAGTACTCAGGCAGATATCTTTCCCTTTTTGCAATAGATTGAGCACATCCACACGGTTATTGAAGTTGGAGCTGTCAATAATTATATTGCTTACCACCCCGGGATTGCCATCCTGCATACGGGTAACATTAATGCAAATTACCGGGAGAGTTGATGTGGTTCCTTTGGTTGTAATGAGCGACGAAAACCGCTGGCTGAAATCCGGCTTTAGAGGATACTCGCTTTTGCTGCTTCCGTCTTCCAGTATCTGGTCAAGTGCAGAAGCACGATCGCCAAAAAGTTTAGTATGAAGAATAAACTTTAAATAATCAGGGCCAAGCATCCGGGCAAGGGTGTAGGTAAGAAAATCATTTTTTAAATAGCTTCTGGCTGCCGTATCAAGAAGAAAAATGCTGTTAGGTAACTTCTGTTTCTCACGCAGCAATGAAAAAAATGTTGCATTACCCACACTTCCGCCAGATGCTCCGGAGAGGCAAAACAAATGCTTTGAAAAATCTCCATGTGTAGTATCATCCAATGTTCCCAGAACAGAGGCGGTCCAGTATCCGGAACGTGAGGCGCCACCATTGGCCATAACAAAATAAACATCATACCTGCTGCCGGTATCTATTGCAGCGATACGGTTAGTATCACTCATCCATCTGGCGTAATACTCTTTTATATCCTGCCGTTGCTGAAAAGCAGTGTCAGGCAGGTTTTTATTAAGATGAAAAGTGCGGATATAGTGTGTTTCCTTTGACGGTATTAAAGCCGCCAATAAAAAAAGAATAAGGTGAAAGTTAACATTGGCACGAACAGAAACCGCAGTAATAATATTGAGAACACCAGTAAGCACTGCAAAGGCAAGCAGTACAAAAGGAAATGGCCCTATCGTCCATGAAAAAGGCTTTGAAATAATAGTTGCCCCATAAACAGCAACACCTGCAATACCGATTATATTGAACCATGTAAAATGACCAAACTCATTAAGTGGAATATGCAGGCGGCTTAATAACCGGCAGTTAATCTTTCGTATAAAACGGGGATAACCCTTACCCGCATCACCTTCATCAACATTTTCCATACGCCGCAAATGAATGTAAAAAACAAACACCAAATGCAAAATGATCATTACCCAAACAAGCGGCATAAGTAGCCTTTGGTTTAAAAACAGTAATACAATTATGCAGATGCTAAAAAGGATTAAAAGAGCGTAAAATATCCACCATGTCACCCGCTGGTTATTTTCAAAAAATCTGTCGAGAATATTATTTAAAAAAAGGTAGGCAAAAAATAAAATGATAAAGATGAGTTTGGCGATACCCGAAGAAAATGCAGGGGCCTCATACACATTCAACTGCAATACTGCAAGCTCAACAATGAGCAAACAACTAAACCCTATTAATCTTGGAAAACGCTTCAGCCACTTTTCAGGGATCTGAAAATAAATATTGCCGGCAGGGGCCTCAGCATCGCCTTTGACTGCTGTGCTTTTAAACTGCACATGGTGTCCCTGCTTTTTTGCTACCATATATGCAATTATGCGTGACGAATACCAGGCTGTATAAGTCCAGTAAGCAATAGCGATGAAAAAGAATAGCCTGGCCTGCCTGTTTTCTGCAAAAGCTATCATCAGATCTTTGCCCTGGCCCAATACCCAAAAACATGCGAATGCTAAAATTAAAAACAGCATAGCCGGAAAAAATACCCAAAAGCATTTAAACAGGTGAGAAAGGAATGCAAGCAGCCAAAGAATGGTTCGCTTAATGGATGATATAATCTGGCTCATACAAACTGTTTGAATGAAACGGTATGTAAAATAATCTTTTCATTTTTTAAATACAACACTTCGGCATCAGATTTTCTCTAACTTAAAAGTGTATCGTACTACAGAAAGACAAGCCGTGAAATTTTCTGATACTCATGACTGATCCGGAAAGATAACAGGGAAGCATAAATGTATACTCCTGTTATTCATATTTTATTATGATACGAGCACAGGAAAAAGCATTAATCTTTTTGATAAGAAAAAATTATAGATCAGGATCATAATCATATGGCAACATATCCGCTGTTTTTTTAAAGCCCCAGTAGTCATTTGCAGTTATATCTTTCTGATCATAGTAATACCCATTTTCTTCTATAATAATTGATTCGCCGGGAGTGATATTGAGCGTGGAAACCTGGAATGTTTTATTTGCTTTTGGTTCTAAATCAATATACGCCTGTTCAGGTTTATCGTTATTATATATTATAGCTATATCATACTGGTTAGGTTTAAATTCAACGGTATTGGTACTATCATCTTTTGTATAATTTAAAGCGCTATAAATATTTTTAAGAGGAATAGAAGTTTCCCGGTTATTGTTTTTTACAATAAACTGCACTTCAAATCCTTCTTCATCTAATGTTTTATCAAAGAGACTTCTCATAAAATGTAACTGTGAGCCCATGTAAGCCTGCAGCCTGTTTTGAAGCCATATTGCGTGTTGATCCGCTGTTCCCTGCATTTCTTCAAATAACGGATACCCTGTAAACTGAGTTATTTTATCATTGTATTCATAAGTGAATGAATCTATTGCAAACGTTATTTTATAACCTAAAGCATTATTCATTACAACTAAAGGCTCATTGGAAACAACCCTTAAACGATTTCTTTTTTTACTAAAAAAGAACTTCAGTACTTCAGGATTTTTAATAATGCATTGCTGACTCATCCTGGTTCTGCCAATAAAATTTTCAGTAAAGAATGAACCATATTTTTGCCAGCCATCTTTCACTTCATTGGAGACGACGATTGACACCTCTTCCATTGATCTCTCTTTTGGCTTTACTTCAATTACCATATTTTTATTATCATCAGATGCAGTTGTAATACGAATGTTTTCAGTTTCATATCCTGTAAAAGTTACTATCAATTCATACCCGCCGTTTGGTAACTTTAATTTGAAATTTCCATCTGCATCAGTTGCAACTCCAAAGGTTGTGTTTTGAGCAAATACAGATGCACCAGCTAATGGTAGTGTTGAATTTTTATCAATCACTTTACCCGTTACTGTATAAAATGAAGCTTGTGCAAATACATGAGAGGTAAAAAAAAGAAACGATAATACAAACAGAAAAAGTTTCATAATACTTTATGGTTATAAGAGCCTATAAGGTATGGGTTAATTGCTGTAAAGCTGCACAAGTATCGTTAATTGTTTCCTTAATGGGCCTGAATGAAAAACCATGCAAATTTTTTTTAATTTTAGAATTATCGTAGTAAGATTTGTTGAGGGCTTTATGTGCTGTTTCTTTGTTAAGCAAGTGTTCTTTACCCGTAATAAAACTTTTTAAAGCTTCCATTCTCCAGACCATGCCGGCGATAAATGGAGTTACTTTTTTATGCGGAGCTTTTTTACCAAAGCCATTTGCAATATCTGTAAATATCTGTTTGTAAGAAATATTTTCTGCACTTAGTATAAAACGCTGGTTGGTTATTTCACTATCCATTAAAAGAATCATTGCCTTTACAACATCCCTTACATCAACAAAGCCGGTAATCCCTTGTGAATACCAGGGAAACTCTTCAAAAGCAGTTTTAAATATTTTTGAAGAACTCCTGTTCCAATCAGCACCTCCCAGAATTGTAGACGGATTAACTATAACAGCCTGTAATCCTTCGCCTATGCCACGCCATACTTCCATCTCTGCAAGAAACTTGGATCTGCCATAAAAGCTATTATTATGTTTTTCAGTCCAGGCAGAGTCCTCAGTAATATTTTCCCCTTCATTTGCACTTCCTAAAGAAGCAACAGAACTAACATGCAACATTTTTTTTACCCCTGCATTAATACATTCATTCACTACATTAGTTGTGCCTTCAATATTAACAGCATAAACTTCATTTTTTAGTTTTTTACTAAATGAAACGATGGCAGCACAGTGATAAACTTTAGTGATCCCTTCCATTGCAGCCTCCAGCATAGATGTATCAAGAATATCGCATCTTACTGCAGTAACATTCTCGCTTTTAAAATCTGGTAACGGTGTGTGATTGTAGATCGCTCTAACCTTTCTATCTGCTGCTAATAAATGAGTAATTAATTCTGCGCCAACCAGGCCAGAACCTCCTGTGACTAATGTGATACCCGAATCCTTTAGAGGGTAGTCAGCTGGAGTGTCATTGGGGTCCTTCATTTCAATTTTAAATGTGATTAGTTGTTAGTGAAATTGCAGAGTTTATGAACTTTCCTTTAGGAGATAGGGGTAAAATCCTTTTCCGGTTTTTCTGCCGAGTTCACCATTCCTTACTTTTTCAATTTGTATTGGTGAAGGTTTTAATCGCTCAGGCTTACCAAGTGCATCATATATACTTTGTGATACCGATAGATTAATATCCAATCCAATAAGATCCATTAATTTAAAGGGCCCCATTTTAAAGCCAGTGGCTTCCATAACCGCATCTACATTCTCAAAAGATGCAATTCCATCTTGCGCTATTTTCATCCCTTCTAAATAATAATGACGGGCAATACGGTTAACAATAAAGCCTGGTGCATCTTTGCAAATTACAGGTGTTTTATTCATTTGTATGCAAAGCTTATAAATGGTTTGAGCAACTTCATCGTTTGTTAGCTCACCTTTAACTACTTCCACCAGTTTCATTAATGTTGCAGGGTTAAAAAAATGCATTCCAATAATCCTTTCAGGGTACAAAATATTTTTTTGAATTTGAGAGACAGGAATAGAAGATGTGTTAGTGGCAAAAATTACTGCTGCATTATTTACATGGGCAAGCTGGTTGAACAAATCAATTTTGGCCTCAATATTTTCTACAATAGCTTCAATGATAAGATCAGCTTTGCATTCATTTATTGTATTTATAAATTTTATACGCCTGGAAATATTTTCTTTATCATCTGAAGAAATTTTTTGCTTATCAACTAACTGCTGAAGGTTTTTTTGAATGGAGCCTTTCGCCTTTTCCAAAACTATTTCACTTACATCAAACAAAATTGTGGTGAAGCCATTTTGTGCACAGACTTGTGCTATAGAACTTCCCATAGTTCCTGCGCCGCAAACACAAATTGTCTGGATCATGTAAATTATCCTATTTCATTTGCTAATAATCTTAATTCAGTATCTGTAATATTTGTCTTTTCTGATTTGTCGCAAATAGAAGCCAGATAAACTCTTGTTTGAATAACCTTACACAAGTTATTATTCTCGCTCCTCCCTATTTACCCTAGCCTTTTACTTAGTATGCTTATACGGACTTTATAAAAATCTTTCCTTAATGAAGTTCCAATGAAGGGATTTACCTCTAATCAGTCATCAATTTTAATAATTCTGACTTTAAGGATGGATATTTTTTTGACCAACTTCTTAAATTCTTTTTCAAAAGCAGATATAGTTCTTATTTCAAAGTTCATTTAAAAATGATTTAGCTGGGCGGCTTTTCATTTTTCCCTCAGAAGCTAATTTTGCCTGGTGCATTCCTTTTGCTACATGCATGATAATGTCTTTTCTGGAAAAACTATCTTTCACAGAAACAAAATCAAAATTCTTCAACAAATCCAAAAAAAATTTGTATTTCCTTTCTTCAACCTCAAGAACAATTTCTTTCATAATCAAATTTAATAAAAGCATTTTACATTATACAGCACCCGTAAACTGCCTTAAAAATCTTAAATCATTTTCACTGAATAACCGTAGATCTTTTATCTGGTATTTGAGCATGGTTATTCTTTCTATGCCCATACCAAAGGCAAAACCTGAATATTTATTGCTGTCAATTTTGCAATTTTCCAATAGTTTGGGGTGAGCCATACCACAGCCCAAAATCTCTACCCAGCCTGTATGTTTGCAAACACTGCAACCTTTGCCTCCGCATATCAAACAGCTAATATCCATCTCAGCACTTGGTTCGGTAAAAGGAAAATAGGAAGGACGAAAACGAATTCTTACCGCATCACCAAACATCTCCTGTACAAAGAAGTATAACGTTTGTTTAAGATCGGCAAACGAAACATTTTCAGCAATGTATAAACCTTCAACCTGGTGAAAAAAACAATGTGCCCTTGCGCTTATCGTTTCATTTCTGTATACCCGTCCCGGGCAAATGATCCTGATAGGTAAATTACCTTTTTCCATTTCTCTAACCTGTACACTGCTGGTGTGTGTACGCAGCATCCATTCTGTACCGCCTGTGGCGGGATGAGATACATAAAACGTATCCTGCATGTCCCTTGCCGGATGGTCTTCAGGCAAATTCAATGCAGTAAAATTGTGCCAGTCATCTTCTATTTCCGGGCCTTCTGCAACGGCAAAACCCAGGCGGTGAAAAATTGAAATGATCCTATTACGCACAATACTAATTGGATGGCGGCTTCCTAAGGGCAATTCATCACCGGGCAAGGTAAGATCAATATGGTGTTCCGTTGTTTGCAGGCCATTATTGCTTGTTTGCTTTAATTGCTCATACTTATTTTCGGTAAGTAATTTCAGGTCATTTACTACTTGCCCAAAGGCTCTTTTATCTCCAGGTGCTAAATTTTTCATTTCAGCCATTACATGCTTAATTACACCCTTTGAGCCGAGATATTTTATACGAAAAGTTTCTGCATTGGAATTAGTCTGCAAACTGTAATTATTGATTTCTGTTTTATATTCTTCTATCTTTTTAACTAACTCTTCCATATTTACAAAAATAAGTCACCATTAATTAAGCATAGCCTGTACAGGAAAAAACTTTTGTGTTAAACCGTAATCTCCCATTTATCTTTTAGGTTTGTTGCAAAATAAAAAGAATGGATGATTTGAGTGGATTTCTGGAAAGAATATATATTGCCTCCTTAAATAATGATAAAGATTATAATGATGCTCAATTTGCTAATCACATTTTAGCTTATGAAAATGAATTGCCTGATCTTACTGATATTGATATTGTAATACTTGGGGTTAATGATCAGAGAGGTGAGGGTATATATGCACCTGCAGCGGCTTCTGCAGCTATTCGTAAACAGTTATATCAATTAAATTACTGGCATACTGATACTAAAATTGCTGACCTCGGAGATATTAAAACAGGCGCTGGTATAGCTGATACTTATGCAGCAGTTAAAATTGTACTGGCTGAGCTATTGAGCCTTAATAAAATTATTATTTTACTTGGAGGCTCACATGATATAACCTTAGCCCAATATTCAGCCTATAAAGGATTGAATCAAATAATAGAGGCTTCAGTGATTGATGCTGCTATTGATCTTAAAGGAGACCGGTTTTTAAAAAGTGAAAATTTTTTGATGGAAATGCTTACTTCAGAACCTAACCATGTACAACATTATAATCACATAGGTTTTCAAAGTTACCTCGTTCATCCGCGAATGCTGGAAACAATGGATAAGCTTCGCTTTGATTGTTACCGTGTTGGTATAGCAAAAGAAAATATGGAAGAGATGGAACCCGTTATAAGAAATACAAACATGTTAAGCTTTGATATATCAGCTATTAAAAACAGTGATGCACCTGCCGGTAATTGTTCCCCTAATGGCTTTACGGGTGAAGAGGCTTGTATGCTTTCCCGTTACGCCGGCATGAGTGCCGTTTTAAGCACTTTTGGCATTTATGGATATAACCCTGTGAATGATATAAAAGAGTTAACGGCAAAGCAAATTGCACAAATGATCTGGTATTTTATTGATGGCAAAAGCAAAAGCAGGCAGGAAACTAAATTTGAAGACAAACATACTTTTAATGAATATAACACAGCCTTTGCCGAAGTACAAACGGTATTTTTACAAAGTAAAAAAACCGGCCGTTGGTGGATGCAGCTTCCTAACCAAAAGATGATCGCTTGCAGTTATAAAGATTATTTAAATGCCAGTAATAACCAGGTTCCTGAACGCTGGCTAAGAGCCCAGGAAAGGATATGACCCCCACCCACCCTCTCCTAAGGAGACGGAGAATTAAATCCCATTATTCCCAACAATCCCATAAATCACAGTTCAGACATTATCTTCCAAACATCTTTTCCAGTTCATCTTTCTTAAACTCAAGATAGGCAGGCTTACCATTCGGGGTGGTGTTTGGCGTTTCACATTCAAAAAGCTCGTCTGCCATTAACCTCATTTCTTTTAATGTAAGATGTGTACCTGGCTTTACAGATTGCTGCCACGCCATAGAACGTAAAAGCTTTTCCCTTTTATTAAATTTGAGATCGTTACTAAAATGTTTGTACTGTTCCAGCATATTTTCAATAACAACTTTTTCATTACCCTGAATAACATCAGCGGGTGTACCTTGAATTACAAAAGTATTATTACCAAAAGGCTCAACCATGTATCCTAATAATTGCAGATCGGTCAATAGCTCATTCAGTAATACACAATCTCCCGGCACTAATTCGATAGTTGTAGGAAAAAGGCTTCTTTGTGTGGCTATTGGCTTTCCTTTAAGCGCATTAGCAAACCGTTCATATAAAATTCTTTCATGTGCATTTTGCTGATGAATAGCAATAAATCCATTTTGATTTTGTGCGATAATGAAAGTGTTATGCAACTGGATGAAATTATCACCGGTTTGTTTTTTATCGTCTGTCTTTATTAAAAGGTTATCATGACTGTACCGGGTGTTTAGGAGTGAAGCTTCCTGCAGCTCCTCAACAGGTTTATGGGTTAGATTGCCATTTAATGATGGCTGATTCTCCTTCCAATGCTTTAGCTCACTTTTACCTTCAATAAAATGGGCCTGGTGTTTTTGGGTAAACGTATTGTACAAAGAAGAAGAAAGAACGGCCGCTTTTTTTTCTTCAGTAAAGGGCTTGCTCACAGCATCTGTTTGTTGTATGGAAAGATCAAGATCAAAATCCAATGTTGGCGTTATGCTGAATTGGGCAAGTGAATGTTTAACCGCAGATTGAACAAAAGCATAAATAATTTTTTCGTCTTCAAACTTAATTTCTTGTTTGGTGGGATGAACATTTATATCAAGCCTTGATGGATCAATATCTATAAATAAAGCGTACATAGGAAAGCTGTCTTTGGCAATTATCTCACTAAAAGCATTTATTACAGCATGATTTAAGTAAGCGCTTTTTATAAACCTGTTATTTACAAAAAAATACTGATCACCACGTGTTTTTTTAGCTGTTTCAGGCTTACCGGTAAATCCAAAAATATTCATGTAATCGGTTTCTTCATGTACGCTTACCAATTTGGCTGAATAACTATTTCCCAAAATTTGTACTATGCGCTGTTTTAATGTTCCTTTTTCCAAATGAAAAATTTGTTGTCCGTTGGATGTAAATGAAAAAAAAACTTCAGGGAAAGCCATCGCAACCCTTATAAATTCATCTACTATATGTCTTAGTTCAGATGGATTACTTTTTAAAAAATTTCGACGGGCAGGAACGTTAAAAAATAAATTCTTCATTGCAATACTGGTTCCCTGCTGCATCCCAACCGGTTGCTGGGTTTTAACCATACTATTTTCAATTTCTATATAAGTCCCTGTTAAATCTCCGGCTTTTTTTGTTTTTAATTCCACCTGTGCTACCGCGGCAATACTGGCTAATGCTTCCCCTCTGAAACCCATTGTTTTTATATGGAAAAGATCATCAATATTTTTTATTTTAGAAGTGGCATGCCGTTCAAAGCACATCCTGGCATCAGTTTCACTCATTCCCTGCCCATTATCAATCACCTGTATCAGCGCCTTACCTGCGTCATTGGCGATAAGCTTTATTTCATCAGCTCCTGCATCTATAGCATTTTCCAATAATTCTTTTACAGCGCTGGCCGGCCGCTGAATAACTTCACCTGCGGCAATTTGATTAGCTATGTTCTCAGGTAATAATTGTACAATATCCGGCACAGTTATGCGTTTTTAAAATATCAAATTTAGCATTATCTTATTGCATTAAAATGTTTGATCAGCAATCAGAGTGCTTCTGATTTAATTATTAAATATGAAAAAAATTGCAGGCATGCTTGGTTTATGCCTCTTATTATTTTCTGCCTGTAAAAAGCAAGCTCATTCGCCTGTTGAAAGTATTGATACAAATAATTCTGCTTTAATCCCATTTACTCATTACATAATAAGAGAAGGTCAGCAATTTTGTGATCAGAATAGTTTTGCTGCTGTTGAATATGCTGAGTTAAAATTTGTGGTAAAATTTGATAGTTCTGCGATTTATACTACTGCAAATCATTCCAATCAGTACGATATTAATAAACTATACGGTTTCTCTGATAATGATTCTATTCATCAACGTTATAGCGCAAGGATGGGTTGGAGATGGAGCGACAATGCACTTAGAATTTTTGCATATGTATACAATACCGGTGTAAGATCATCTAAAGAATTAGGTACAATAAAAATTGGCACTGAAAATAATTGCTGGGTAAAAGTTACCGGAAAGCATTATATTTTTTCGTTGAACAATAAAACAGATACCTTGTTGCGTTCCAGCACAACTTTTAAAGCAAGAGGCTATAAACTTTATCCTTATTTTGGGGGAGATGAAACTGCACCTCATGATATAAATATTTTAATAAAGGAGCTTAAGGGTGATTAGCCGCAAATTCATTCCAGGCCTTACCAAAGTTTATAATTGGTGAAAAACTTTTTCTAAAAAAAATTCCCTTCACTGTAACATTGTGAAACTATTTTTATAAAATGAAAAAGAAATCAGCCAAACATAAAGCTCTCAGACAAAGAATACCACATACCCGCAGGCCTGAAGATATGAGCGCTGCCCAATGGCAATTGGCCCTGCGCAAACAAATAGCAGAGGATGAAAAATTCACTATTAAAAAAATCGGTGAGGGATTAGTGTTTACTGATTACAGTGTGTATAATATTAACTCTAAGAATAACTATAAAGTTGCCCTGCGCAGTGCTGATAACTCATTGAACTTTTGTACCTGCCCTGATTTTAAAACCAATCAATTGGGTACCTGCAAACATATTGAAGCGGTTTTGCTGCATGCAAGGGCAAAGCCGTTGCTGCGCCGTGCATTGAAGCAATCTTATAAACCTCCATACAGTTCTGTTTACCTTGATTACCTCGGCGAAAGAAAAGTGAAGCTTAGAATTGGCACAGAGGAACATGATGCTTATGCAAAGCTTAGTGCCGGTTATTTTGATAAAGATTTTGTATTGAATCCGGAAGCCTTTATGCGATTTGAAAACTTTCTCCCAAAGGCTCACCAGTTGCACAGCGGCTTCAGGTGTTATGATGATGCAATGGAATTTATTGTGCAG
Source organism: Ginsengibacter sp. (assembly GCA_039922095.1). Classification (GTDB taxonomy): domain Bacteria; phylum Bacteroidota; class Bacteroidia; order Chitinophagales; family Chitinophagaceae; genus Ginsengibacter. The sequence goes on from JBDSAQ010000001.1 coordinate 32,038, forward strand.
CACCGTAATCATATACAGCGGAAAGATTTAGTGCAGCAGCAAAAGAATAAACTCGTTAACGGAATAAGTAATGCGGAGTTATTTCCGTACCAGCAAACAGGTGTTTCATTCGTTGTAAGTGCCGGACGCTGCATACTGGCAGATGATATGGGCCTTGGCAAAACACTTCAGGCTATTGTATCAACTGAAGTAATGCGTGCAGCGTTTAAGATTAATAAGGCCATTATTGTTTGTCCCACTTCATTAAAATATCAATGGAAAAATGAAATAGAAAAATTTACGGGTAATAAAAACGTTTGTGTGGTAGAAGGTAACCTGCTGATGCGGATGAAAATTTATGAGAGCAATGAGTATGATTATTTTATAGTTAGCTACCAGGTGGCTGCAAATGATTATGATTATCTGAATAATATGCAGGCAGATATGCTGATACTTGATGAAGCGCAGCGTATCAAAAACTGGCGGGCAAAAACGTCTGCAAAGATCAAGCGCATTAAAACAACTTATGCCATTATGCTCACTGGTACGCCGGTTGAAAATAATATTGAAGAATTGTATTCGCTGATGCAGATTGTAAACCCTTACCTGCTTGGTTCGCTCCATAATTTTTTATCAAGATACCAGGTTAAAGAAGACTTTACAGATAAAGTAATTGGTTATAAAGATCTGAATGAGATTGGTGTGTTGCTGAAAGATGTAATGCTGCGACGTACAAAGAAACAAGTATTGAAAGATCTGCCTGCAAGGATGGATAAAAATTTGTTGGTGCCTATGACAGAGCAACAGTTTCAGATGCACCAGGAGTTTGGTGATATTGTTGCAAAGCTGGTACATAAATGGAGAAAGATGGGATTTTTGAAAGAAGAAGACAGGCAGCGGTTGTTAAACAACCTGAACCTGATGCGTATGGTTTGCGACACCACTTTTATTATTGACCAGGAAACAAATTATCAAACCAAACTTGATGAACTAAGTAATATTCTCGATGAAATTATTTCAATGCCCGGCGAAAAAGTTGTCATCTTCAGCCAATGGGAAAGAATGACGAGACTGGTTGCAAAAATGCTGACTGAAAAAGAAATCGGCTTTCAAAATCTGCATGGGAGCATACCCAGCAAAGACCGCCAGGCATTGTTTACGCACTTTAATAATGACGCTGATTGCCGGGTGTTTCTTTCAACAGATGCAGGTGGCGTGGGGCTTAACTTACAAGCCGCCTCTTACATGGTAAATCTCGATATTCCCTGGAACCCTGCCGTGTTAGAGCAGCGTATAGGCCGCATATACCGGCTGGGCCAAAAGAAAAATGTAAGCATCATCAACCTGGTGGCGCAGGGCACTATTGAAGAACGCATGCTTGACGTGCTGAAGTTTAAAAGGGGGGTAGCAGCAGGTATTTTAGATGGAGGCGACAGCAATATATTTCTGGGCGAAGACAAGTTTAAGCAGTTTATGAAATCGGTGGAATCTATTACAGGCGGTTTGCCGGAAGTTACATCGCATGCCGTGACCGGGGCTGAAGAAATAATTACGGAAAAAGAATTATCTGTTGCAGCAATTGGAGCAATACAAAAAGATTTGTTTGAGGAGGAAGCAATTATTGAAGAAAAATCACCACCTGCTGTTATCCAACAAGCTACTTCAATTGAAGATGAAGTATTGGAAAAGGGAACAGGCTTTTTACAGAACTTAGTACAGGTGTTAAGCAATCCTGAAAGCACCCAAAAGTTAGTGAGCAAGCTTACAGAAACAGATGCATTAACAGGAAAAACTTATTTGAAAATTCCCCTCAGCAATACAAACGTAGTAGAGAATGCGCTGAAGTTATTTAGCAGCCTGTTTAGTGGAATGGCAAAATAATGATGCACGCATTGGTTCTTTCATAATCATCTGCGAATTAATTATAATTAAAGAAACCGGCTATATTGTAGAAAAACCTCTTAATAATAAATCAATTGGTGCGTTGGCTGTCCTGTCTGCTTACAGTTACAAGATTTATAAATTACATGAACATTTTTAAATGTGCTTAACGATAAATATGGAGTCATTAATAAACTTTATACTTCAGGTCGGAAACTTTGTCATTACGGAAGCTAAAAGTGTAGATGAAGCTGGAAACATTGTTAGAGGTTGTCAATTTTTTTTTGAATAGTTTGCTTGTCAGTTTGTGTTTTTGCCAACGATAATGCTTTTTGAAAATTCACTTTTGCTTTTGTGTTGTCAATCTCTGTGTAAAGTTCACCAAGTAAAGTAAAATAGAAATGATTGTTTTCTAATCGTAATTTTTTCGCTTCAATTAATGCAACCTTTTTGCCTCTTGCTTTAAATAATGCAAAAGTGCGATTAAGAGCAACACTTGGAGAATAATTTATTTGTAATAACCAATTGTAATAGTGTAAAATCTTTTCCCACTTTTCTTTTGTATCATTTTTTTCGCAATGCAAAAAGGCAATACCTGCTTCTAAATGATATGAATTCAATTCGTTTCCCTCCGCCGATGCATTTAGAAAATATTTGCCTTGCTCCATCAAATCTTTGTCCCATAAATTTTCGTTTTGATTTTCATACAAAACAAAATCACTGCTGTCTGTTTGTCGTGCGTCAAATCGGGAAGCGTGAAAACACATTAATGCAATCAGTGCATTGGTTTGTGGCTTGTTGGTTAGTTCGAATTCTGTAAGCATTATTCCTAAACGTAATGCTTCTAAACAAAAATCTTTTCGCAAAACCTTATTTTGAGTTATTGAATAATAACCTTCGTTGAATAATAAATAAATGATAAGCAATACATTTTTCAATCGATTATTAATTTCCATTTCATTCGGCATCTTCAATTCAACTTTTTCAATTCGCAGTTTTTCTTTTGCTCGAAATAATCTTTTATGTATGGTTTCTTTATTGGTAAAAAAAGCTTCTGCAATAGCATCAATTCCAAAACCACAAAGGATTCGTAATGCCAAACCTATTTGTGCCTCGCTTGCTATTGCAGGGCTACAAATCGCAAACATCATTTGCAACTGACTGTCCTTAATATTTTGCTGTGAAAAATCTACTTCCGCTATTTCTATTGAGTTTTCACTTGTCGCTTCTAATTCAGAGATAATTTTTTCGTCAAAAATTTTATTTCTCCTGAAATGATAAAGTGTTTTTTGTTTCGCAACTTTATAAAGCCATGCAGTAGGATTTGCAGGAACTCCTTTTACATCCCATGTTTCAATGGCTGACATAAATGTATCACTAACGATGTCTTCTGCTATTTCAATATGCTGTAAGCCAAAAAGTTTACTGATGACAGCAACCATTCTTGTAAATTCCGCTTGAAATAAATTTGATATCGATTCTTTTTCGCTTTGCATATCTCACAAATGACAAAACCTATCGCAAAGTTTTTGCGACAGGTTCAAATTTAATTGTTTTGACTTAAGAATTATAAGGACGGATTTCAACACTGCCATTACAATCAAGTGCAGGACAGCCGTGAGCCAAGGTTGTAGCTTCATCAATATTATCAGCCTTTACGACTATGAAGCCACCTAATACTTCTCTGACTTCAACAAAAGGTCCGTCAGTAATAACACCTCCAGCTTTGAGGACTTTTCCTTGAGAGGATAGACGGTTGCACATGCCTGCTAATTTTCCTTGTGCTGCAATACCTCCAATCCAATCATCCCATCTTTTCATTATGATTTGATATTCGGCTGGTGTAGCCTGACTATTATTTGTGTCCACTTGCCTGAATAATAAGACGAATTCTTTCATTCTTTTCGATTTTTAATTAATGAAGATAAAAGTGATTTATAATTTAGATAATATTTTTCTCTGATTGTTTTCTGAGCAATTTTGATGTATAACGGTCATATCAATAATTCAGTATCAAAACCCATTGAGCACATCCACGGCTATACGTCCAAGAGCCTTGCCACGGTGGAGTTCTTCTATTCCCGTAGCAACATCACGTACTGGAATGGTGGAGTCAATCGTAATCGTTAGTCCAGATTCGAGCCACTGACCCAATAATTGAAGGTCGGCTTGGCGTGATTTGACGCCTACGAAGCCTACATGGTAGATGAGAACAGGCTTTTAAGTTTGTCTACGAAAAGAGGCACTGATGGTAAAGTGGTGACATACTTTCCACCTTGGCAGAGCAATCCTTTCCATTGACTCCAACTATAAGCAGCGGCAGCATCGAAAATCACATCGAAATTGCCGTCAGAAGATTTAAATATATTCTGATGTTGACGGTCAATCACTTTACTTGCCCCCAGTTTTTTAGCAAGTTCAATCCCTCGTCCAGAACCGACTCCAACTGGTACTGCTCCGAGCTTGAGGATAACTCCGATAGCCGTGGACCCCACACCCCCTGAAATTCCAGTAACCAATACTCTTCCACCTGAATGTGGAAGTTTTCCAACGTCTCGAATTGCTTGAAGCGACGTGAGAGCAGGTGTTGCAGCAGCGGCAGCTTGAAAATGAGAAACTCCGGTTGGTTTGAGTGCTATCTCGTTTGTTTTTGCAATAAGTGCTTCTGCAAAAGCACCTCTGTTGTTGGATGGAGCATAGGGTAGAAATCCAAAAACGGCATCGCCAATCTTCCATTCGGAAGCCTCTCCCAATTCCTCGATTATTCCTGAAAAGTCATAACCCAGAATCATTGGAAAATTTCGAGCATGGACGAATTTTAATTTTCCGAGTGCGACTTTATATTCTGCCGGATTAATCGCTGATGCATGGACACGAACACGAACTTCACCCTTCTGAGGCTCGGGTAGTGCCAACTCAATTGGAGCAAAACCATCGAGTGAACCATATTGTTTTAGTCCAATTGCACGCATTTTTTTGGTGTTTTTCAGAAACTGGTCTTTTTTCATTTTTTACATTTTCAATGATTCTTTTGAGTATTACGATATTTTTAAATGTCTATTTAAAGACTTTATTTTTTGAACTTAAAACTCTAAGAAAAAAAAAGTGGCAGGTTCATTACCGCACTAATTTTTCATTTCATTGAGTGAAGTGCGACTTTATTTCCTTCAGTATCAATAAAGTGAGCCATGAAACCGTTTTGACCGATTGAAGTTTTTGGCAATACAATTTTACCTCCTGCTTTTTCAACTTTAGAAAGCGGAACACTCAAGTCGTCTCCGCCATTGAGATAAATTAATGAGCCCTTGTTTGAAGGTTCACAACCTACGCCCTCTGATAATGCACCACCTACTTGTCCTTTTTCCATATCAGCAGGAAAAACTCCATAGTTATTGGTTGGATGAGGCACTTTATTAATCTTAATGCCTAATACAGTGTCATAAAATTTTTCAGCTCTGTCGAAATTTTTAGCTGGAATTTCAAACCAGTTGATTGCATTTGCCATTTTTTAAGTTTTAATTATTATTGAATGTTTGATTTACTCTTCAATAATGACTGAGGTTGCTGAAATTGGACATGAATTGAAAAATATTTTTTGTCGGACTACATTTTTAAAGATAAAGGCTTTGTGTGTGGAAAATTAAGTGACAACGTATCGAGGTAAGTTCATGAAAGTTGCATTGCTCACATTTAACGTGAAGCTGAATAGAATTTCGTCCGCTGAGTGGTGGACATGGGGCGTTGGCATTTTTAGCTCTTTGCAAGGTTGGCTTTTGTGTGCCTTGCAATGTGCTAAAAATAGCGTAGGGTAGTGTCGGCAAAGTCTTAGGGTGTGTCAACTGTTACACTGTGTCCAAATAGGGTGACGTACAACTGTTGCATTAATGATACTGGTAAATAATCCAGGCTCATGGTCGCACATTTATTCGCCGCTTGAACATGCTCCATGGCATGGCTGCACGCCAACCGATCTGGTATTTCCGTTCTTTTTATTTGCTGTTGGTAACGCATTAGCTTTTGTAATGCCAAAATTAGAAGCCGCAGGGCAGGGAGTCTTTTGGAGAAAAATCTTAAAAAGAACTTTTCTTATTTTCTTTATTGGGCTTATGCTAAATTGGTTTCCATTTATTAAATGGGATCACGACCAGATTGTATTTAAACAATGGCAATTTATTGATGCGAACGGAAACCTTGCAGGAGTTCGTATTTTAGGAGTGTTGCAAAGAATTGCACTTGCTTACTTTTTTGCATCCGTCATCATTTATTTTTTTAAGATAAGAGGAGCCTTTGTTGCCGCATGTTTTATTTTGCTTGCCTACTGGTTTTTATGTGTGGCGGCAAATCCTGCTGATCCCTTTAGTTTACAAGGCTGGTTTGGAACTAATGTTGACAAGATCATTTTACACGAACCTCATATGTATCATGGCGAAATTGTAAACGGCAGGCCTGTAGCTTTTGATCCCGAAGGATTCATGAGTTTGTTTGCAGCAATTGTGCAGGTGATATTTGGGTACTTTGCCGGTGATTATATTTTAAAGAAGGGTAAAACACATGAAATGGTAAATGGATTATTTGTTGCGGGGTGTGTGTTGGTATTTGCGGGCTTATGCTGGAACATGGTTTATCCTATTAACAAAAAAATATGGACAAGTTCTTACACAATTTATACAACAGGCCTTGCTTTGTTAACTTTATCAGTGTTCATATATATAATTGAGTTTAAAGGATGGCGGGGATGGTGGAGCAGGTTTTTTGATGTGTTTGGAAAAAATCCTTTATTCATTTTTATTTTGAGCGGAACATTGCCCCGGCTGTTATCACTTATCAGAATTCCGCATGGTACTACTCCCCAGGGTAAGCCAATGTATATTTCTCCCTTTGGCTGGTTTTACGAACATGTTTGTAAACCAGTTTCATTAAATTTAAATAATGGCTCCCTGTTATATGCAATGAGTATGATAGTTATGTAATGGCTGATTGTATGGTGGATGGATAAAAAAAAGATTTATGTGAGGGTGTAATTTTATCGGGTGCTTAAGTAAATGACAGCAGGAATTTAAAACAGGTTATCTGAATTTATTTCCTTTTTACTATTATTC
>JBDSAQ010000002.1:0-6852 GCA_039922095.1 Ginsengibacter sp.
TTAAAAGTAAAAAATGCAACTCTTCTGCCAGACAACGCTGTTTTAGCAAGTCTTGAAAAAACACATACCGCACCAGATGATGTATTTAAAATTTCATTTAGTTCGCTTAGCGTTAATGGCATTGGAATAGAAGACCTGCTCAATAAAAATGAAATTGATATAAAAAAGATTTACCTGGATCATCCTGTTATAGAAATATATCATACTAATCGGCCTTATAATAAAAGTGAAAGAGAAAAAAATGATTCGCTAACCCTTTACCAGCGGCTGATGCGGGGTATGAAAAGAATTTCGATTGACACTATAATGCTTGAGCATGGAACATTTGTAAATCACAATATTTCCAGGAAAAATAAAATAACCCGGTTTAATGATGTTACTGTTAAGGCCAATGGGTTGCTGGTTGATTCTACCACTCAATATAACAGGGACAGATTTTTATTTGCTAAAGATGCCGACATTTCTTTTAAAGATTATACTATACCCACACCGGACAGCCTATATTATTTTAGAGCCGGATCAATAAATATTTCAGCAGCAAAACATACGCTTGCAGCATTAAACATATCGTTAACTCCCAGGGGAAACAGGGAACAGTTTAAAAAGAAATTAAAGCAAAGGCAAGACTTATTCACTATCAAAACACAAAAATTTACTTTAAATGAAATTGACTGGTATAGCATACTTAATGAAGATAAAATAATAGCAAAAGAGGGTACCATAAAGGGTTGTAATTTCTCTGATTTTTTTGACAGGAGATTGCCTCGTTCCGCAACGACATCAACGCTTACAAATTTTCCGCACCAGTTATTAATGCGGATGTCGTTACCCGTTTATATTGAAAAGATAAACCTGGAAAACTGTACTATTAAGTATGAAGAATTTAACCCGGCTGCAGAAGCAAGCGGAATTATTTATTTTGATAATGTAAACGGGCAATTATCAAACATTACCAATATGCCGGAATATATTCGCAATAACAATAAAATTAAATTGCAGGCAAATGCATTGTTCATGAATAAAGTAAAGTTTAATATCGTTTTTAATTTAGACCTTAAAAATTATAAAACAGGAAATTTTACGGTAGATGTAGCCTTAGGTGAAACTTACAACAGTTTAATAAATCCTATAGCAGAGCCGCTGGGGCTTATTTCAGTTAAAAAAGGAATAATAAAAAAAGTGGTTGCTCATATTGCGGGAACGGACACCCTGGGAACAGGTAATGTATTATTACTTTATGATGATCTTCATCTTGTGCCCTTAAAAAAAAATAAAGATGGGGGATTAAAAAAGAAAAACATTACAAGTTTTATTGCAAACCTGTTACTGATAAAAAACTCAAACCCGTCCAAGGGTAAAGAGCAAAGGCAGGAAGATTGCAATTATAAAAAAGACCTGAATGGTTCATTTTTTAATTTCATCTGGAAAATAATATTAACCGGTGTTTTAAAAACAATTGGGATACCTGTAAAACTTGCTTACAAATAATTTCTTGCACGATTTCAACATTTGATTTTTTAATAGATGTATTAGAAGCTGGATCTTCCTGTGTGATATTGTCTCTATATTAATCATCATACTATCATTCGCAATCTATGTTGTTAGTTTCTCACCGGCTTACCGCCTTTCAGCACACTCTGGATTCTTTCTAAAGTTTTCTTCTCTCCACATAAGCTTAAAAAAGCTTCTCTTTCTAAATTAAGAAGATATTGCTCACTTACTAGAGTTTGCTCACTAAGATCACCACCGCACATCACGTAAGCAAGTTTTTGTGCAATTTTAGCATCATACTCTGTAATGTAATTTGCTCTTAGCATACCATTGATACCGGTATACAACATCCCTAATCCTGATCTTCCCAAAACTTTTATATCAGTGCGCTGAACAGGCATAGTATAACCGGCATCATATATTTCAATAACACTTTCTTTGGCATCAGCAATGCGCCGGGACTGGTTCATGCTAATCCCATCGGTGCCTGGTCTCAAAATGCCGAGATCAAATGCCTCATGTGCTGAAGTAGAAACTTTTGCAGTGCCTATGGTTAAAAACCTGTTTTGCAGTGTAATGGTTTCCGGCTCATTGTAATGCATCTCATCTGCGGCTCTCAGGGTAAATTCTTTAGTGCCACCACCTCCCGGTATAAGTCCTACCCCTAACTCAACCAAACCGATGTAGCTCTCAGCAGCAGCCTGAACCTTATCACTGTGTAAACACATTTCACAGGCCCCCCCTAACGCTAAACCATGTGGCGCTACTACTACAGGGATGGCAGAATACCTTACCCTCATCATTGTATTTTGAAACATTCGCACAGCCATATCCAGCTCATCATACTCCTGTTCCGCGGCGAGCATGAAGATCATCCCCACATTTGCACCAGCACTGAATTCTAATCCCTCGTTGGCAATAACCAATCCTTTATATTTTTCTTCCGCAAGAGTAATTGATTTGTTTACGGCTTCTAAAACTTCACCACCAATGCTTCCCATTTTTGTATTCCATTCAAGCCCCAAAACATCATCACCTAAATTATAAAGCGTGCATGCAGTATTTTTCCAAACTACTTTATCAGCATGATTGCTCATTATCAAAAAGCCAGCCTCCTGGCCCACTCCCTGCAACGAAGAATAAGAAAGTGATTGTGGAGAATAATACAAAGGTTTTCCATTTTCAATTTTATAAAATGAAGTAAAACCCTTTGCCAGCATATCATCAACCCAGGGAGCAATTTTGTAACCAGCTGCCCTCATGGCTTCAGCAGTTTTTGCAACACCTAAAATATCCCATGTTTCAAAGGCTCCAATCTCCCAACCGAAGCCTGCTTTCATAGCATCGTCAAGCCGGTATATTTCATCGCTTATTTCGGGGATGCGGTGTGATATGTAAGAGAATAAACTGTAATGAAATTGACGGTAAAATTCCCCGGCCTTATCCTGGCCTGCAATTAATATCTTCAACCTTTGCTTAAGGTCATCAATTGATTTTGCGGCTTCCAGTGTTGTAAATTTTACCTTTTGCTTTGGCTCATATTCAAACGTTGATAAATTTAAAGTACTGATGAGTTTCTCCCCTCTATGGGATGGGGGCATCTTTTTATAAAAGCCTTGTCCTGTCTTATCTCCGAACCAATTATTTTCTATCATCTTCTGTAGCCATACCGGAATGGTAAATGTTTCTTTAGCTTCATCATCCGGGCAATTATCGGAAACTCCTTTGGCAACTTTAACTAATGTATCAATACCCACAATATCAGCAGTGCGGAATGTTGCAGATTTAGGACGGCCAATTACAGGACCTGTTAATGTATCAATCTCATCTGGCGTTAAGGAAAGTTTTTCCATAATATGCATAATAGACATTATGCCAAATACTCCTACACGATTGGCGATAAAAGCGGGAGTGTCCTTTGCAAGCACAGTTGTTTTACCGAGGTACAGGTCACCATAATGCATTAAAAAACCTACTATTTCAGCATCAGTAAACTGTGTTGGAATTATTTCAAGCAACCTTAAATATCTGGGGGGATTAAAAAAATGTGTACCGCAAAAATGTTTTTTAAAATCATCGCTTCTTCCCTCAGCCATCATATGTATAGGGATACCCGATGTGTTTGAAGTAATAAGCGTTCCGGGTTTTCTGTATTTTTCAACTTCTGCAAAAACGGATTGCTTTATATCGAGTCTTTCAATTACCACCTCTATCACCCAGTCACAATCAGCAATATCTTTCATGTTGTCCGTAAAATTTCCTGTCTTAATTCTTTTCACGGTATCCTTTGTAAACACAGGCGAAGGATTGCTCTTAATTGCTGCCGCCAAAGCATCATTCACAATCTTATTCCGCACCAATAATCCTCCCCCCTTGGGAGAGTTAAAGGGGGCAGTGGCCTCAATATCCAATAACAAGACCTGCAACCCAATACCTGCAAAGTGGCATGCAATGCGGCTTCCCATAATGCCGCTGCCAAGTACTGCAACTTTCTTTATAATTCTTTTTTTCATTATATAGATTGATATATTACTATAAAACTGTGAAGCTATAAAAAGTATTTGAATGGGAAATAGTCTATAGTCAGTGAGAAAATCCTTATTGCTTTAGCTTTTAATATTAATCCGGGTTTACGGATAGGCAGCCAATAGTCGCAATTTTTATTTCGTAACAATAGTTCTTCCCATCCGGGGGAGTCAGAGGGGGCCATCTTCCTGGCTGTGGTAAATTAAAAAAAGCAAGAAACAGCAAGTTAGAAAAAATGCAGTGCTTTGTGCATTCCAGCTTTTTGATTGCCACATCAAAAACCATTCGCCTCCTATGCTGATAAATGCAATAAACCAAAGTAATACACCGAGTGCTAAACCGAAAGAAGTATATTTCTTCGCTTCCTTAAATTCTATGGCATTTACCCGGAATTTATTAATCATCTTAAAAAAGCCAAGCCACATAAGAAAAGCAATTGATAACTCCCATAGCACAATTAATATAAAAATTACGTGATGCAAAAATCCGTTGTTGATTGAACGCCAGCCATTCCTTTCTTTGGAAAAGGTATCTTCCATTTTTGCAACCATAGCTACAAAAGGAAAATTAGAATTATAATCAAAAATATTATTGAAAAAAACTAATGATATATAAAGACCAACTGTACCACTAAACAATATTTTGATCAACCTGCTATTCATGTTTAACTATTTTTTACTTCAGCTATCAACACTTACAAGCTAGAGCAGCCTATAAAATTGCATCAAATACAACCTGTCATAATGTTGATGCATAATATGGCGGGTCTTTTAAAAAATTTTTTCCATGATTTATTAATAAGGATATCTATTAACTGTGAAGCTATAAAACTATCTGGAATAAAAAAATGGATTTAAGGTCTTAAAACACCCTCTTTAATGTTCTGTACCTGCACTCTATTCGGCCTTTTATACTTTATCTTCGATAAAAAAAATTATGGAATATACAGTGATAAAAAAGACTGATGCAAATGACCTAATAACAGAAGTAAACTTAAGGATAGATAAAGGCTGGAAGCCAACAGGCGGCGTTTCAATTGCATTTGGAAGAATAAGAAATACAACCGGCGGCTCCAAAGATTGGCTGGAAGTTTTGTTTCATGCACAGGCATTAGTAAAAGAATGAATGAGTATCCACCCACAAGACCAACGATCAACGGCTCCCGGGCTCGTGCTGCATTAAATCATTGATAAGCTTTTCCACTTGCTCATACGGTAATTTTTCAACCAGGTAATACTGATTTTTTCCTTTACTATCCCAACTATTACTGCCATTTTCATTGACTATAATAGTTCCAGGTTGCAGGCTATAATAAGGCTCCTGTCCTTTTATAGCAACAAGTACAGCAGTTTCATCCCAACTGTTTCTTCCATTATTGTCTCCCCTTGCCATAGGCAAACAAATAGAAAAAGCATCTTTTACCGGACTATTTTTTATAGCACTGTTATTAACCAAAGGCAAACCTGTTTTAATTTTTACACCAATTTCAAAACCGCTGTAGATCACTTCTGTTGGCCATTTGGTAAATACTAATTGCGATGCAGCAGAATCTATCTTCACATTAAATTCCCTGAATTCATTTTCTCCGGGAAATTTACCTGCCATACTTACCAATCGCCTTACTTTCTTTTTTATAAGATCCATTCCGCTAAGACCCGAATATTCATCAGGCTTTGATTTTATAAGATATGCAAGGTTGGTAAGAAATCCGACGGTCACAATCGTTACACTTTTATCGGGTTGTTTCGATAGAACTCTCCGGTAAACTTTCACCGCATTTTCTGCTTCATCATTTGAATGAATCGCATGAGGATACTTTGCAACAATGGTATCGCTCCAATGTTGAAAGTCAGCAATACTCACTGCTTTACCTTTGGAAATACCAACTGGTATCCCGGGCCTTTTGAAATAAGTGTTTAAAACACTTAATACAGGCGCAGCATTTGGATATTTATTGCAGGCAATTGTTGCAAGAATTTTAGCCTCACCTTTATCTGCAAATGCGTGCAGTAATGCCATAGCGCCTACATCATCATAATCAGGACCAATATCGGAATCAAAAATAATTGGTACAGGTTTTTGTTTCTGACCATTTACTGTAAACATCATGATGCATAAGAACAAAAACAAATAATATTTCATTGTATGATGATTGTAATTTTCTTATTTAATCATTTTTGCTTTTCACAATAAGCAAATATCCGGACCATTATTTTCAACTAATCATTTAATCCCTTTCCATCGAGGATTTGCTGCATGTATTTTTCAACCCTTGCCTCCCGGGTTTTGGATTGTTTTGGTGCAGAAAAATAAAGGAGGTATGCTCTTTGGCGCCCCGGTGTCAATGCTTCAAAGGCAGTTTTTAAGGCGGGAATTTTATTTAATTTCTTTTTAAATTCATCAGAAATCTTGAATTCTGTTGGCTTTTTTAACTCCACTTTCAAACCAGCTTTTTCCACTTCAATGGCTTCATAAATATACGCATTCAGGATACGTTCCATTTTAACTATTTCCCGAACATTAGTGAACCGGATCTGGCGGGCTGCCTGCACATTTTCTGTTTGTTGGATCAGGATACCCTTTGCATCACTTAACAAGGCACCTTTGAAAAACAAAAGCGCACAGTATTCTTTAAATACATGTATTAAAACGATGTTACTTTTCTGAAATACGTAGCAAGGCACACCCCACTTCAATTCTTCCGTAAGTCCACAACTAAGAGTGATAATTCTCAATTGCTCCAATTCTTCCTGCCACTTTTTTGCTTTATTAAAATAAAAATCAACTTTTGGATTCATATTAGACAAGTTATAAAGTTTGTTGTTTTTAAAATGC
>JBDSAQ010000003.1:0-3144 GCA_039922095.1 Ginsengibacter sp.
AAAAAAAATAAGTTAACTAAACCTCAGAAAAAGAATAGGACATTATTTAGTATACTGTCAGGTATTAAACAAAAAATATTCAAAACAACAATTTCAAGCATAAGCAATTCTACACAGAATTTTAGCAAGGTTGGTGAAATCCATTTATGGATGTATGATAAATATTCTCTCAGGAGATTATTGACCAATAATGGATTTAAAAATATTTCGTTTGTTACTGCTTTTGATAGCAATTTGCCTGACTGGAAAAAATTTGAATTAGATGGAAAAAATGGAATTATTCGAAAACCAGACTCATTATTTACTGAAGCGTTTAAATAGATACATTAAACTAAAGCAAATCAACTAATTCAGAATTTTAAAATATGAACAAAATCTCGTCTTGTAATATTTTAAACTAAAATCAGGAGAGTGTGGCTAATATTTTTTTTATATGCTACCCGCCTGGCCCGCCCGAAAAAGCAGGATATGAGCACCAGGCAATTTGCCTGGCAGAGGGTCTTACAGAATTAGGCTGTTCCATTAATTCAAATTTTAATGTTTGGCAAAAGGACGTTAATTCTAATAATTACCTTTTATCTGCCTCGTCTGAACCGGAAAGCTATAGAGATTGTGATATCGTATTATTTACTTCTACCTTATTTAATTATGAAAGGCTGGATTTATTGCCAGCGGATCTGTATAATAAAAAAAGAAAGTATAAGCTGGTTTTACTGGATGATTCGGATGGTCCGGTAACTCCGGGGTACAGAACTGAAATTATCCAAAATGTTGATCTGGTACTAAAATCTCATTATACTACATTTTTCAGGTACCCTAAAAATTTTTATCCATGGCAATTTGGTTTATCTAACAGAATTATAAATGCTGTTGAGCCCGTTAAATATTCAGAAAGAGAAAAACAAATATTAGTGAACTTTAGAGTTAAGCATGGGATACGTGATATTGCTTCGAAAAAAATTTTACCTATTATTTATAAAAAATTTTTGCCAAACACCGAAGTAGATCTTTTCCCGGATATTAATACAATGAATGAACAGGATAAACTATACTGGCAACAAACAGGCAGACGCCATTATCCATACTACTACGAAAGGTTATCCAATACAATGGCATGCGCTTGCTTTGGCGGAGAAATTTATAACGACAATAATATTTCTCTTACGCGAAAGATTATAAAAAAGTTTTACAAAGGTTCAGCTTTCAACTCATCCTCTAAAATATATCAGTTTGATTCATGGCGGTTTTGGGAAGCTTTGGTTGCAGGGTGTTGTGTTTTTCATATAGATATTAAAAGATATGGAGCTGTGCTGCCCATAAATCCTGTTAATGGAAAACATTATATTGGAGTTAATTTGCTTAACCCTAACCAGCTTAATAAAATAATGAAAGAGAGCTACAGTTATTTTGAAGACATAGGTAGCTATGGAAGGGAATGGGCGTTAAATTATTATACACCAAAAAAAATGGCAGAAAGATTTTTAGAGTTGGTAAATGCTCACCATTAATGAATAATTTCTGTACATTATTTGATTCAAATTATTTGTCAAAGGGTATGTTGATGTATGAGTCATTAATTAAGCATGAGCCTGCAAGTCATTTATATATTTTTCCTTTTGACGATAAGGCCTACCAGGTTTTGAAGAATTTAAACTTATCTAATGCAACAATAATTAAAATGTCAGATTTCGAAAATGACAAATTACTGGCTGTTAAAATTACCCGGACGGCAACTGAGTATTGCTGGACCTGTACACCATCAATAATAGATTATACTTTACAAACCTACCAGGTTACTTCGTGTACTTACCTTGATGCTGACCTTTTTTTTTATAATAGTCCTGCTGTTCTTATAAACGAAATGCCTTCAGAGTACTCTGTATTAATAACCCCGCATCGGTATACTCCGCAATACGATCAGGCAGATACCAGCGGCATATATTGTGTACAGTTTATAACATTTAAAAACAACATGGATTCATTAAAAGTGCTTGAATGGTGGCGGGACGCATGTATTAACTGGTGCTATAATAAAACAGAAGATGGCAAATTTGGAGATCAGAAATATTTGGATGACTGGCCGCAAAGGTTTGAAGGCATTGTATGGGTATTAAAAAACATTGGCGGGGGTGTTGCACCATGGAATGTACAGCAGTACAGGTTTTCCAAAACCAATAAAAACAAGATTGATGGTATTGAAAATAGTACCGGCAATGCTTTTGAATTGATATTTTTTCATTTTCATGGTTTGTCATTTCAAAAAATAAAAAGTAGCTTTTATGAAAGTCAGGCAATAAAATTTAAAACCGGGTATCTTCTTTCAGATAATTGTATCAGTGTAATATATACCCCCTATATAAAACAATTATTATCTAAAGCGCACTTCATTCAAAAAAAATTTAAAGTGATTATTAAGAATACTTCAACGGTTAACATAGGTTTAAAACAACGTTTAAAAATTAGCTTTAAAAAGAGAATATTAAACTGGTAACTAATGGCAACCTTAATTACTCTTGAACAATATAAGGATCTGCGTGGTGGCCTTACTGTAATAGAAAAACAAATTCCTTTTGAGATAAAAAGAATTTTTTTTATTGAAGGCGCAGCAGGATACGTACGTGGCGGGCATCGACATAAAAAAACTGTACAGGCTATGGTATGTTTAAGCGGCACGTGTAAAATATCAAATGATAACGGTACTGCGAGGCATGAGTTTGATTTGGATGCTTCCAATAAATGCTTAATACTTGACCCTGCTGACTGGCATGTAATGCACTCTTTTAGTGACCACGCTATTCTATTGGTTCTGGCATCTACTGTTTATGATGTAAATGATTATATAGATGAGCCTTACTCCTGTAATTGAATATGAAAATTTAGAAAAATTCAACAAACCCTTTATAAAAGATTTTAATGAGGTATATAATGCTTTTATTAAATCAGGCCGGTACATTTTAGGCGGGCAGGTTTCAGCTTTTGAAAATGAATTTGCAGCTTACTGTAAAGTGAAACATTGTATAGGGGTAGCAAATGGTTTAGATGCCTTAACTATCTCCCTGAAATGTTTTGAATTTGAGAAAGGCAGCGAAGTATTGGTTCAATCAAATACTTATATAGCCACAATTTTGAGTATTGTAAATTCCG
>JBDSAQ010000004.1:0-10529 GCA_039922095.1 Ginsengibacter sp.
TAATGCGCCAGCCTCTGTGAATGCCGGCCTTTCCTGCGGGTGATAGTTCTTCAACAGATTTAACTCTGAGATCATTTGTATTAAAAAAGAAAACACCCAGCCCAAAATCACCTGAAACTCCATTGCTTATATTGTCCCATTCATCCTGCTTTACTGCAAAGCTCCAGTGATCAACAGGCGCTGTAAATCCAGGGTCAACACTATACTGTCGAAGGCCTTCCATAATTTTATTGGGATCGTCATAACTTCTTCCATTGAACGCTGCGGGTATCTGGTCGTACCACAAATAAATATCTCTTGAAGCAATTACAGCCGAATCTTTTAACAAGTCCCCCGTTATAATGGGATTAGAAATTACATCCTTATTTTTCTTACAGGCTGAAAAAAAACCAATTGAAACTATAATGAAAAGGGCCAGATAATTGCTTTTTATTGCCATAGTATTTTACTTTTTACATTTATATTACGTCAAAATAAGGCCACCAGATTATAATAAATTTTACTTTAACTAAAGCTTAAGTTTCAAGCCCGAGTGGATAACGTAAACCTCCTGAAAATATTACTTAAAAAAAATGCCTTGCAGGCAAGGCATTTTTACTAAATTAAATTGCGGTTTCAGTTATTTAATTATCTGTTTTTGTTTTTACTTCGCCTTTTTTAACATCTACTTTATGCTTTGTGGTGCGGCCATTATGCTCATGTTTGGTTTTGTAACCTTTGTGATGTTTATGCTTGCTAAATGTATTATGCACTTTTTGAGGCACAGTAGAAGTGGCTTTTACTTTATCCTTTGAATCCTGTGCAGTTGCAGCAATGCTAATAGTGAAAGCAAGCATTAGTAGAAATAGTAATTTTTTCATAATAATTTTTTTATCGGTTAAATAATAAGTCTGGATGTTGCAAACTTTATGCCGTGCATGTTAATCAATAACAGGATGGCTGTTAAATTTTATTAACCATCAATTGTCAAAAGGCTGCAACCCCGTATATCGCCATCATCGCACCTTCCCAATACTTCAAAGCAGTCGTTATGATAAAGCTTTCCCACATCATCAGTTGCAATAAAACAACAGGAGAAAATGTTAGCGAGGTCAATTATATTTATAACTCCCGTTTTATGGGACCTGATCTGGGATGAAGAATTTACTTTCAATGTATCATCTTCATCTCTGAGCAAAACTTTCATCCACGGTGCACATTTAAAAAAGCCATCTCCCTTTGAATAAGCCTGGGATAGTAATTCCGTCATACTATATTCAGAATGTATATTTCTTACTCCCAAATTTTTTTTAAGTATTTTATGCACCTGCTCCCTGATCATTTCTTCACGCCTTCCTTTCATACCACCCGTTTCCATTATTATAGTGTTGCTTAATTCCATTTTATTTTTTTCTGCAAAATCAAGTAATGCATAAGTAACGCCTATCAATAACGTAGGCTGTTGTAATATTTCGTTATGCAATAATGTATGATGCAATTTTTCAGAATCATTAAGAAAAAAGCCACTAAAGGGGTGCAGGCTTCTTTTAATTAATTCATCAACCATCATTATTAAAGAAGAATTTCCTCTTTCAGAGTAAGAGGGTAAAAATCCTAATATGCACCATTCAGTTTCTCTGCCATAAAAAAGTTCAAAAGAACGGGTAAAGCTTTTTTTATAAAGCTCAATACTTTTTAAATAATGCTTACTCTTAGCAGTGTTGCCCGTACCACTGCTTTCAAAAACAATCTCAGGTTCAAATTCAGTAGTAATTATCTTATGTGTCTTAAAAAATTGAATAGGAAGAAAAGGGATTTGTTCTATAGAATGTATTTCAGAAAGCTTTATGCCAATTGAGTCTGAAAATTGCTTATATACAGCATTGTATTTATATTGAAAATGAAATATTTCCAATGCTGTTTTGTGAAAATCATAAAAGGATGTCTTGAAAACTTTATTTTCCCAATCTGATTTATGTAACAAATTATTCAGTTATTAATATTTAAATTTGACAGATAAACCACAAAGATGCGAAAGACCTTATTATTTTCAATGTTCATCTTATTACTTACCGGGTGTAAAAAAGACAAGTTTACTACAAAGCCTCAATTGAAGTACAAATCCGTGAATACTACTTTTCTTAATCGTAATCAGGATTTAGTTTTCACATTATCTTTTACGGACGCAGAAGGTGATCTGACTGATAATTTATATGTTAGAAAATTTGAGCCAAAATGTGCTGGAAGTAACTTTACTCAATTATATAAATTACCTGAATTTCCAACTGCAAAAAATCAAAAAGGGGAATTAATAGTCACCTTCGATTATAATGATATCCCGCCAAAATGTTTTCCTAAAAATGATACATGTGTTTTTAAATTTGTTTTGATTGATAAGGCTCAAAATAAAAGTGATACGGCTGTATCCCAAACTATTATTATAGCAAATTAATTTTGGTTAGAAAGTTTGTAGATTTCTTTTTCTATAGCAGCATTTTCATTTCATTATGTGCTGTAGCATTATGTATAGAAACAAATTTGCTAATGCACCTTCCGCTTAATAAACCTGGTTTTTATTTTTTTGTTTTCGGAGGTGTAATGGTTCAATATAATATTCATTACATCGTAAAAAAAAATTCTTACGCGGAATCATCACGCCTTAAATGGTCAAAAAAAAACCGGGGCACACATTCTCTTTTAATAATTGCCGGATTAGTATTGCTTATAACTGGTTTGTTTTGTTTTAAACGTTCTGATTTTATTTTCTTATTGATACCAGGTATAATTACATTAATGTATTCCCTGCCCCTTCTGCCTCTCGCTAATAAGAAACGCTTAAAAGATTTTGGAATTTTAAAAATAATTACCCTGGTAATGATTTGGACAGTTATCACAGTCTGGCTACCTGTACACGAATTCAGTTATACGGATAAATCTTTTTTTTTAATTTTTATAAGAAGATTTATTTTCCTGTTTGCTTTATGCCTTGTATTTGATATCCGGGATATTGAAATTGATACCAAAGAAAATATAAGGACTATTCCTATTATCATTGGTATAAAAAAAACCCATATTCTTGACTATATTTTGCTGTGCGTATTTATTTTGCTAACGATAATTCAATATTTGCAAACACCTGGCATTGGTCACTTAAATGCAATGATTGTTTCTGCAGCGGCCACTTTTTTTATGATAGAGTATATAAAAAAAAATAAATCTGATATTGCTTATCTTGCCTGCATAGACGGGATGATGTTACTGCAGGCATTACTGGTTATTATAGGCTCAATTTAATTTCTTTAATTTGCTCTATAAAAAATAAGATGGCTAAAACAAAAAGTTCTAAATCGGTTCTAACAGAAAATTCATTGGCGTTTCTTCGTGATTATATTAATACTCCATCGCCTGTAGGTTTTGAAAGCGGGGGACAAAAAATTTGGATTGAATATGTAAACAAATTTGTTGACTCAACTTTTACCGATCCATATGGCACTGCTGTTGGCGTTATCAATGCTTCGGAAAAATTTAAGGTGGTTATTGAAGCTCATGTAGATGAGATCTGCTGGTTTGTAAATTATATAACTCCTGAGGGATTAATTTATTTAAAAAGAAACGGAGGAGTAGATCACCAGATAGCGCCTTCCCAACGAGTATGGATACATGGTAAAAAAGGCCCTGTAAAAGCAGTGTTTGGATGGCCTGCCATTCATACGAGAATGAGTAATACAGATAATAAAGAGACCCAACCTAAAGTTGATAATTTGTTTTTAGATTCCGGTGCAAGATCTAAAAAGGAAACTGAAGACCTTGGTATCCACATTGGCGCTGTTGCAACTTATGAAGCAGGCTTTGAAGAGCTGGCATACAATTATTATATAGGCCGGGCATTTGATAATCGTGTAGGTGGTTTTATGATTGCCGAAGTTGCCAGGTTATTAAAAGAAAACAAGAAGAAATTGCCCTTTGGTTTGTATGAGGTGAATGCTGTGCAGGAAGAAATTGGTTTACGTGGCGCTGAAATGATTGCCCGCAGGCTCAAGCCTGATATAGCAGTCATCACTGATGTTACGCATGACAGCACCACACCAATGATAAATAAACTAATTGAAGGAGATACAAGTTGTGGCAAGGGACCGGCATTAACCTACGGGCCAGCAGTTCATAATAAATTACTTGATCATGTTCAAAATATTGCAGAGAAAAATAAAATTCCTGTACAGTTAAAAACAGTTAGCCGCAGCACTGGCACTGATACTGATTCATTTGCCTATGCTAATGAAGGCTGTCCTTCGGTATTAATTTCAATTCCTTTACGGTATATGCATACTACTGTTGAAATGCTGCATAAAGATGATATTGATAATACCATAAAGCTTATGTATGAAACATTATTATCTCTTAGTGCTAAAACTAATTTGAGTTATTTTTAATACATGATCTGACCATATATAAATAAAAATTTATAATGAAAAATGATTGGACAATACAAGCAATTTCTCAAATATACCATACACCATTATTAGAACTTATTTACAAAGCCGCAACCATCCACCGGGAATACCATGATACTGCCGAAGTACAGGTATGTACTTTGCTATCTATCAAAACAGGTGGCTGCCCGGAAGATTGTGCTTATTGCCCACAGGCTGCACGTTACAATACCGGGGTAAACGTACATGCTTTAATGAAGAAAGATGAAGTTCTCTCTTACGCAGAAAAAGCCCGGAACGCAGGCTCTACAAGGTTTTGCATGGGGGCAGCATGGCGTGAAGTTAGAGACAACAGGGATTTTGATAATGTGATTGAAATGATAAAAGGGGTGAATGAGCTAGGCATGGAAGTTTGCTGCACCATGGGCATGCTGACAGAAACCCAGGCAAAAAAATTATATGATGCAGGACTGTATGCTTATAATCATAATGTAGATACATCTTCAGATCACTATAGAGATATTATTACTACAAGAACATATAATGACAGATTGAATACACTAAGCAATGTTCGTAAAGCTGGGATAAGCGTTTGCAGTGGTGGTATAATTGGCTTGGGAGAAACCCATGAAGACAGGATAAGCATGTTGCATACATTATCTACACTGCCTCAACACCCTGAAAGCGTGCCAATAAACGCCCTGGTAAGAGTAAAGGGAACACCCCTGGAAGATCAACCCAAAGTTGACATTTGGGATATGGTAAGAATGATTGCGACCGCAAGAATTTTAATGCCTGCAACAATGGTGCGCTTAAGTGCCGGCCGTGCAGAAATGAGCATCGCAGAACAGGCCTTATGTTTTATGGCCGGTGCCAACTCAATATTTGCCGGTGATAAATTATTAACCACTCCAAACCCCAGCTTTGATGACGATAGTATGATGTTTCAATTACTGGGATTAAAGCCGAGGGCTGCATTTAAGGATGAAAAGGTGGTGGCGTAATCTTATAATCTATTCTTAAGCCCTGTACTTTTTTTAGTTTATGCCTCTTGCAAACAAAAAAATAATTTATACTATCGGGCATTCCACAAGAACATTGGAAGAGTTTATTTCAATGCTTACTTCTTCTCAAATAAGTTTTCTTGCAGATATAAGAAGTTATCCTGGATCACGCAGATACCCTCATTTTAATAAAGAAGCCTTACAGGCTTCATTGCCACAACGCAACATTCAATACAAGCATTTTGCAGATCTTGGCGGAAGGAGAAAGGCATTGAAAGATTCAAAAAATATTGCCTGGAAAAACGAAGGTTTCAGAGGTTATGCTGATTACATGGCATCAGCAACTTTTATAAAAGAAATTATTAATCTTCAAGAGATGGCATTGCAACAGCCAACAGTTTATATGTGCTCAGAAGCAGTGTGGTCGCGCTGTCACCGTTCACTGGTTTCTGATTATTTAAAATGGGAAGGCTGGACTGTGCTACATATTATGGCTAAAAATAAAGTGGAAGAACATCCTTATACCTCTGCTGCAAAAATTGTAAATGGTAAGCTGAATTATAAAGGGGAAGAGAATTTGCTTTTTTGAATTTCAGGTATAATTTATTAAAACCAGGGTTTACATGTCCCTTTTTACATTGCCATAAATAATCTTATCTCGATAAGAAAAACTCTTTAAAAATTTTTAATTCCTTTAATTCAACATCTACATATTTTTTAAAAAGATTATTTCCTACATTGGTTTGTAAAGCAGAAATTCCAACATCAATTAACCGCAATCCTGTTGTCGTTAATAATATGTTATCAAATCTTTCTCCTGCAATATCAGATGGTCGCCGAAGATCGTGATGAACAAAACCCGATTTATGCAATTGCTTTAATTCATCTTCAAAAACATCCAGCCACAGCTCTCTTTTTTCAATTTCATAACTCCTGTAATCTATAGGGTAAATACGCTCCATCACAAGCATTTCCCAGTTATTTTTTTCATCAAAATCAATGCGTATAAAACGGCAGATAAGATTATTTATTTTATTAGCGAACTTCATTTTTTCTGCCTCAGATCCTATATCACTTCTTGTATCTCCAGAGAATAATTTTGCAACTTCTGTTTCATTTAATGCAATGCATGAGTTATTAGAACCATAAGAAAGCTGCCGTGGGTAACGCTTTTGCATGTTTAAAGTTAAATGGTTTTAATTAGAAAAAAGAGTAGGCAAACACACCAGAGAATGAAACTCGCCGTACCCATTCATTTACATTGCGAATTTGAAATGCCACCTCATTTATTAACTACAAAATCATATTCACCCGAACCAACCGCAATAACAGCATAGCCTTTTTCAAATTTTATTAATTGAAGGCCTGCAGACTTAAACTCAGTATTACCGCTTTCTGTAATGATATTGTTTTCTTTTGCGGGCAGCCATATTTCTGCGGCTGTGTTTACAGGTATTGTAACTTTCAGTTGAAACATAAGGCTATCTTTTATCCATTCGCTTTTAATTTCGCCATAAATAGACCGATAGGATCCTTTAGCTGAGGTAAGTCCTGCGGGTTGTGGCTTAATTATAATTTTCCTGAACCCAGGAGATTCTGCATTAATGCCCAATAAAGATTTGTAAAACCATTCGTCAATGGAACCAAACATAGGATGGTTCATAGAACTTGATACAGGCTTTGTCCATGACTCCCATAAAGTGGTAGCCTCATTGGCCAGCATATAACCCCAGCCCGGGAAATCTTTTTGATCAGCTATGGTATAAGCAATATCATTTTTATCAATTTCTCTTAAAATATCAAACATCATCATAGTACTAAATATGCCGGTTGATAAATGCCAGTTATGGCGGGCATATTCCTGCATAAGTACCTCAAATGTTTTTTCTTTTTCAGGAGAAATATTATACCACAATGCAAAAATTTGTGCGGCTTGTGTGGCATTGTCAAAGCGGCCGGTATTTGGTACCAGGTATTTCTTTACAATTGCCTCCTTTATATTTTTTGCAAGCCCTGCATACTTTATTGAATCTTGCTTATAATTTAATATGCCTGCAAATTCTATTGCAAGCAAGGCATGATGATAATAAAAACAGGCAGCCGAAAAAGCTTCAGCCCTTGGGTCTAAGGCTTCATGATCGCCAATATCCCAATGAAATAATCCCTGTATAGCTTTGGATTGCAAAAAAGCCATTTGTCTTTTAAATACAGGATATTGTTCCTCAATAATCCTTTTATCCCCATAGTGTTCATACAGTTTTTTCTGTAAAAAACAAAAGGCAAGCTGCCAGCCCAGGGGCCCCGATTCGCCACCATAGCCCCTGTCGGCAATACCAGTGTAAGGTGCAATCTCAGTTAAGGCTCCATCAGGTTGCTGGTCATTTGCAAAATCCTGTATTGTTTTTTTATAGAAATTAGCCATATTATAATTGTACAGGTAAGCGCCTGCTGTGGCAACGATATCGGCACCATATCCCATTTTTTCTCTTGCCGGGCAATCTGATTGTACACTAAAAATGTTACTTAAAAAAGTCCATTGAATTTTTTCGTGTAATGTATTGAACATGTCGTTGGAGCAGCTGAACGATCCTTGCTGCGGCACATCTGCATTCATTCTCAACCCTTCAATATCATTAACTGCAGGCTCCCCCGGCCAACCCGTGATTTCTATATAGCGAAAACCATGAAATGTGAATCTTGGATTCCATTGCTCGATGCCATTTCCTTTTAGAATATACACATCCTTTTGCCAGGCAGTTTTAGGCGCTCCGGGTCCTCCTCTCAAATTCCACATTTCTTTTATGTGCCCTGCAGTAGTCGTCATCCAGTTAAGTGAGCCGTTGGGATGTACTGCTTCACCATATCGCAAAGAAACTACAGCGCCCCTGGTGCCCTTTACCTTTATGCGGGCAACCCCCGCAAAATTTTGCCCCATGTCTATTATAAAAGTATCTTTTCCAACTTCGTGTATACTTACAGGTTGTATAATTTTTGTGATACGAACAGGAGGTTGTATTTGTGCAGTTAATCTACCCCCAGGGCCAGTGGTTTCGGTTGCTTTCTTCCAGCCATCTATACTGGTAAAATTTCTTTCAAGGCGGGCATCATATTCCTCTCCCAAATAAACATTATTCCGTACTACCGGACCAGGGGCTGTTTCCCAGCTTTCATTCGTAGCGATGGTTTCAACTGTTCCATCTGCATATTTAATTAATACCTGTGCCTTTAAACATGGTCTGCCAGTTTGCTGAACATTGCGCAAATTAAACCGGCCAAACAAACGTAAAGGAAGTGGGTTGTACCATCCATTGCCGAGCATTACACCAATGATATTTATGGCTTTGGTTTTTAGAGAAGAGGTGATATCATAAGTAACATACAATACCTGTTTGCGATACGCCGTGAAGCCGGGATCCAACATATCATCCCCAATTTTTTTATCATTGATGTATATTTCAGAGTAACCAAGCCCGGAAATATATAACCTCGCCCAGGCGATTCCCTTATTCACCCTGATTTGTTTTCTGAACAATGGCATAGGATCTCTTTGATAAAAATCTTCATCTTTGTCAAATTGCTTACTGCCATCACCGATCCATTTTGCCTGCCAGTCACTTGCATGTAAAGCAGCAGTTTCAAATACTGCAGTTAAACTCCAGGAGGAAGCTGAGTCATGTTTATCATAAACTCTTACACGCCAAAAATATTTTGTGAAAGGCTGCAAGGTCGTGCCATTATACTCTACATGTATATTTTGATCTGAAACTATTTTGCCTGTTTTCCAAACATTCCCTTTAAACAACCTGTTATCATTTTCATTATCACTCACAAGTATTTCATATGCCGTTTGTGACTGATTTCTCCTGGCAGCAACAAAATTCCAGCTTAAGCGTGGCTGTGGAATATCAATCCCTAATGGATTATTCATGTATTCACAGGAAAGATTTACAGGCTGTAATGCAGGTGCTGCGAATATTATTTGGATAAATGAAAAGGCAAACAGCGTAAATAGAATTCTACATTTCATACGGTTTATAAAATTAAGCAGCAATTTTTATTTAGAAATATAAAAGTATATAGCTATGAAAAAATATCATAAACCTGCAAAACGATCTGTCATTCATTCTGTTACTTTCCGATACAGAACTTAGAAAAAATATAATCCAACCTGTCTTCATTTGTAATCTCCCCGGTGATTTCGCCCAAATGATGTAAGCACTTCCTGATTTCAAGTGAAAGCAGATCAATATAAATTTGATTGTTTAATCCATCCTGAATATCAGTCAGTGATTTTTCTACCTCCAATAAAGCCTCATAATGCCTGGCATTAGTAATTACTGTATTTTCTGTTAATGGGGTTTGTTTGGTAACCGATAAATAAAGATTTTCTTTTAATTCTGTGATCCCAATATTCTCTTTTGCCGAAATGAAAATAATTTCAGGAAGGGCAACAAACTTTTTTTCTAAAACCTGTTCGTTGAGAATATCAGATTTATTGACAACCAGAAAAAAAACTTTGTTTTGCAGAGTAAGTTCCTCTTTGGTTTTTTCAATCTCATTTATTTCTACCAGGTCTGCATCAAATAAATACAAAACCATATCAGCTTCCTCAATTTTTTTCAGACTCTTGATAATTCCCATATTTTCAATTATATCAATTGTATGGTCTCTTATCCCTGCAGTATCTATCATTCTAAATAAAATTCCGTTGATATTTAAAGTCTCTTCAATTGTATCTCTTGTTGTTCCGGCAATCTCACTAACAATTGCCCTGTTATCATTTAATAATATATTTAAGAGGGTTGATTTACCTGTATTTGGCCTTCCGACAATAGCTACCGTTACTCCGTTTTTTATAACATTTCCTAAAAAGAATGAACTAAGTAATTGTTTAGTTACTATTGATATTTTGTTGATTAACTCAATGAACTTATTCCTGTCAGCAAATTCTACGTCTTCTTCACTAAAATCCAATTCCAACTCAATTAAAGAGGAGAATTGAATTAATTGCTCCCGAAGATTTTTTAAAATTTCAGAAAATTTACCACGCATGTTATGCAAAGCCGCTTTTTGTGAGGCCGCAGTACTGCTGGCAATAAGGTCAGCTACAGCTTCA
>JBDSAQ010000005.1:0-6256 GCA_039922095.1 Ginsengibacter sp.
TAATTATGGTGTTAATGTATTTTAATTTTAAAGTCATTTGTTGATCCGGTATTGAAATTTATTATAGAGAAATCAATTCACGACTCTGTCGCATAGCTCCCTATTACCCCCCTTTAGGGGATGGGGGTATTACCAAAGCTGTATCAGGCAATCCAAAATTTCCGGTTAATAAAATTTTATCCTTCGGAGAAAATTCAGGAGAAAGGATCTCAATTTTGTCGGTAGTTTCCACACCCGTTTTTACAGAAACCTTTATAGCAGTGCTGTCATCAATCATTTTCATTACCCAAAACTCTGATTGAGTTTCATCGGATAAAACAGCAGCCTTGGGCAAAGATGAAGCACTAGCTTTTGAAACTTTTATGATCTTTACTTTTGCAACAAGCCCCGGTGGAATTTGATGAGTTGTATTTATTTTAATAGTAACGCCTTGCGTTTGAGAAACTGAGTCCATAAAAGGCATGGACGTTTGCACTAACCCCTGCAGTCTCTCCCCATCAGGCAAAGTGAGTTCTACCTGTTTATTGTTCATTAAATAAGTTTTGTATTCATAAGGCATGTCCATCAAAAAAACAAAGCTTTTCGTATCGCTTATTACTGCTAATTGCTCACCGTCCTGCACATAATCGCCAGCCTGGTGATTTAGCTCAGTTACATAACCGCTATTTGCAGTCTTTACATAATTTACTCCACCGAATTTAAAATTTGGGTCAAGCTTATTAATGGTATTACCAAGCGCTTCTGATTCTTTTGTTTTTAATGAAAATAAAACCTGGCCTGAGTTAACAAAACTTCCAAAATGAATATTTGCTGATTTTATATAACCTGTAAGATTGGCTTTTATATAACTTTTTTGCAGAAAAGTAGAAGTTGCATTTAGTTCAACATATTCTTCAATAGGATCATATAGCATTGTGGTAACGGTAACGGGTGTTCGGGGTTTTACTTCTGTTTCATCACCGGTATCAGTTGCTTTATCTCCACAGGAAAATGCGATTTGAATTAGTATAACTGCATATAAGCCCGACGTTGCTATTTTCATAAATTGTTAACGCTTAATGTATCCTGATTATTAACTATGAACTAATTATTTATTCCAGTAATTTAATTGATTAATCACCTGGTAACGGCTAATCATATTTTGAACTAAAAGATTTTTTGCAGTAATATAATTGTTTAGCGCCAATATATAATCCGTAATTTTTATGCCACCCGTTTCTAATAGCTTACCATTTGCTTCAATTAAGGTTTCTAAAAATTTTATTTGCTTATTGATAGGTTCCCGCAATGTTTCAATTGCTGAGATTTGTTGCTGCAGCTGTGCTATCTGCTGGTAATATTGGTTCTGAAAAAAATCCCTGTTTCTCTGCCTTGTACGCTCCAGGATACTGACCTTTTGATATTGCAATTTTTTTTGTTTGCCATCATAAATAGGAATAGAAAAATTAATTCCCACACTTGTTCCAAAGTTTTTATAGGGATTTATTTCAAAGCTTGACTGATAGCCCGCATCAGCAAATAAGCTCACTTTAGGCTTATATCCTAAGTCAATTAAAGCTACGGTGTTCCTAAGGCGGAGGCTATCAAGTTTATATTTTAAAAAGAAAGCTGAGCTATCTGTAATAAAACTATTTATAACCTGCAGGTCAGGCTCAGCCAGTTTAAGATAGGTTGTGTCAAAAATACCGGCCACGTAATTTAATGTTGCAAAATCATTCTTGTATTGAACCTCTAATTGATTCCCCGTTAAACTGTTTTGTTGTACTGTTATTAAAAAAGACAAATAATCTACCTGGTTGTATACATTTTTTTGGGTAAGTTTTTTTAATATGCTTTCCTGACGGTTCAGCAAACCAGATAGCTCTTTATTAAAATCTATCTGAAGCTGATCACTATAAACAGTTATATATTGGCCAATAATAATTTTTCTGATATCCTTTGTAGAAATTGCCGAAGTTATTTTTATAGAATCTTTTTGTATCTGCAAATCCGCAAATTGAAGACTCAGGTTTCGCTTGTTATAAATTTGTTTGTTCAGTGCTATTATTGCTGACAATTGCTGACCGTTTGTGATAGCGTTATCATATCCATACCCTTTTATTATGGGTGCATAATAGGCATTGCCATTACCACTCAACTGGTACCTGTTAGCGGCTACAATCAATGCACTGTCAATACCAGCAGTTAAAATATTATTACGGAGCTCGTATAATAACGGGCTGTTATTGATGCCATTGGAAAGAAAATATTCAATGTCTTTGGATTGCGCAAAAGAAATAACCGGTATAATAAACCCAAAAAATAAAGTAATGAATTTTATGTTCATTCACTGTCAGAATTTAAATGTAAAAGCGCCCCATTACTAATGAAGCGGCTAATATCTGCAATAATTTTTGATTAATCTTCCGCTTTACAAAGTTTCCTTTTATCAAAACTGCATCCTACCAGCGAACCTGCTTTAATAAGCAGTTTATCTAAATATAATCAAAGTATCATCACACCGGATGTTTTTCATTGTCTGGTATAAAATTAAAGTGAGAACAAACCTATAGTGTCAATTTGTAGCAAACCTGAAGAACACCAAATAGTGCATTATGGGCGCTATGATAAGATATAATTAAGCTGCAATTATAGATACGGGAGAATAGGTAATTAGGTGATAATTTGCAAAGGGAATATAACCGGAGCATTATGCTCACCTGCTTTAGACTGCATAAAATTATTTTCGTTAATAAGGTTTTTTAATTCCTTTTCAGCTAAGATTTTAGCTGTAACTACTTTGGCAGTTTGTAATAGCCATAACATCACGTGGTTTGCAAATCTAAGTTCGGTCAAAGGGTGATTCCAGATATTAATAAATGTTTGTTCAAGAATAACTTCTGCAATTTCTATATTATTTACTTCTCTATTAATAGCTCCATAAACCGCCGGGGCATACTTATCGTATAGGATTGAAATGCATTCAACATTTCTTTCCTTCAACATAATTATCAGTTCCTGATCATTGTATTTTGTAAAAGCTTTCAGAATTAATTAGTTTAAGATGGAGTTACGATAAAATTTAGTAACAAAACATAAGCCGCTTTGTTTAAAATAGGTTTTTAAATTATCAGCTTTATTATTGTGTTTAAGGAAATCAATAAAATTAATATTATACGTTAAACAGAAAGCCTGCTCATAAAAAATTACAACATCCTTATCATACCTTAAAAATTGCATAGTATAACAAATTCTACGAAGCATTTTAATGATTGGATAATCCAATTTCATTAATATAGCCCAATCATTATGTGCCATTATGTTATTTTAATTGCTGTTTGACTTTCAGCGATGTAAATTTGAAAAAAAAATACTATGACAATACAAGAAATTGCAAACCGCCTGGTTGAGCTTTGTCGCAAAGGCGATTTTGAGACAGCACAAAAAGAATTATTTGCTGATGATGCTATCAGCATTGAGCCTTATGCAACTCCGGCTTTTGAAAAGGAAACAAAAGGCCTGCAAGCCATTATTGAAAAAGGAGAAAAATTTAATTCGATGGTGCAGGAAATGCACCACCTTGAAGTTTCTGATCCGCTGGTGGCTAACAATTCATTTGCGTGCACAATGAGATTAGATGTAACTATGAAAGAAGCAGCAAGAATGGATATGACTGAGTTATGTACATACGAGATAAAGGATGGAAAGATTATTTCAGAAAGATTCTTTATATAGGAAACCCGGGGAATTTCAAAAGTATAATCTATTATAATGGGGTATTAGGATATTAAGTACATGCCTTTTGATCTTCATACACAAGTGTGTCCATACTTTGGCAATGTATTTCTTCATCTGAATCATAAATGTCTACACTCCAAATGAATTGTAATTCTTCTTTTGCTTTTTGGTCAAGCAGAGTAAGTATTTCTTCTATTTCGTGGCCACAAGAATCTATATAATAGTCATGCTCAGCCTTAAGATTAAGTACATATTTACCGGAATTATAAAGTCCGCCAAAATCTGCTTCAGTTAGCCAAATTTCAGAATATTTTTTTTTCTCCCGGTTAAATTCACAAAAAACTGAATGAAGATTTGCTATAAGTGATTTTGTATCCATTGTTTTATTTCCTTAACCGAAGTTATAAATTCTTTCGTATCAGTTTCTGTTTTACCTGTTAAATATCTTGCACCTTCATTCCATTGACATATAATTGACCAATGAGTTTTAAACTTTACATCTCGGTTTTCTATTTCAAAATAAGGATACAATCCAGACAATAATAGCAGTTGGGCGTAATCATGCACTTTAAAAGACCTATTAAGATTATTGTCGGCTTTCCAGGTGTTTTGTTTGTTATTCTCAAAGTCAAATAAATTATCAATCCCTAAATTCTTGCAAACTTTAGCTTTTAATAATAATTCAATAACGTAACCTGCAATGTAATATGCAGAATTATATTTTTTATTCTCAAACAGACATTCTGCATCTTTTAGTTTTTCTTCAGCTAATTGCTGAATATCTGCCTGACATTTCATATTAAATAATTTTAAGTAAAGCATGTTATAATGCACTCAATTCAAAGCAAGTACATAAACAAAAACTTTTATACTTAGTAAGTCTATTTTCAAACTTAAATTTTTGATTAAAAATAAAGTATGTTCTCTATTGGCTTATAAACTTTCTTACGAGAACTTATGTAGGATAATTCCTTCATCTTCTTCTCAACCAGCGAGATTAATATTAAACTTTATTTTACATTTGAAGTTATTTTGTTTGCCATATAATTCTATAGTAGCTAACAAAAGGAAAGTTCAATAATCTATTATTTGTTTATCAAGCTTCACCTTAGTTTTCTGCAGATGAATTTTAAATAACCACGGGTCAGGCCTAACGATGTCATTATTCTGAAAAATAACGCTAACTATCAAGAAATGCCCCAATGCATACCCTAAATAAAAACATAAAAAAAAGCTTTTTTTTAATTTATAGTATCTGTATATGCTATGCGTGTACAAAACCCATTACCAGCGAACCAATTCCTGTTACGCCACCTGTTGTTGTTCCGCCTGTTGTAAATAATAATATTGACAAAGGTGCAGATGTAAGCTGGCTAACTCAAATGGAATCTTCAGGAAGAAAGTTTTATAACAGCGCAGGCGTTGAGCAGGATTGCATACAAATTCTGAAAGACCTTGGGATGAATTCTGTCCGGCTGCGTGTATGGGTTGATCCGGCTGATGGCTGGAACAATACCGCTGATGTTGTTGCAAAGGCAGTTAGGGCAAAAGCGTTGGGTATGAAGATAATGATTGACTTTCATTATAGTGATTCATGGGCTGACCCGGGTAAACAAACCAAACCTGCGGCATGGGCAGCACAGGATTTTGCAACTTTAAAACAGTCACTTGCTAATCATACATCTTCAGTATTGACGGCTCTTAAAACCAGCAGCATTACTCCTGCATGGGTGCAGGTGGGTAATGAAACAAATGACGGAATGTTATGGCCTGAGGGTAAAGCTTCTGCCAGCATGAGCAATTTTGCGCAACTTGTAAATGCCGGTTATAATGCGGTTAAAGCAGCAGATACGTCTATAAAAGTTATTGTTCAAATTTCAAACGGTTTTGATAATGGCTTATTTCGCTGGATGTTTGACGGGTTGAAAAATAACGGTGCACAATGGGATATTATCGGGATGTCTTTATACCCTACTGCAAGTAACTGGCAATCGTTGAACAATCAATGCCTCGCAAATATGAATGATATGGTAGCAAGATATGGTAAAGAAGTAATGGTGGCAGAAGTGGGCATGAGTTGGGATCAACCTGCTGCAGCTAATTCCTTTCTTACAGACCTTATTAGTAAAGTAAAATCTGTAAGTGGTGGTAAAGGTATGGGTGTGTTTTACTGGGAACCGCAGGCATATAATAACTGGCAGGGCTATACACTCGGCGCTTTTGATAACAGCGGAAAACCTACTGCTGCATTAAATGCATTTAAGTAATCTCAAATAATAATTATGAGAATAACCTTCCGTTTGCTGGTGTTGTTCATAATATTTTTTGCAGGGAATGAGCTTAATGCCCAAAAAAAATCTACCACAAAAAACCTTGTGTATGTTGATAAGCAGGGTGTACTTCACTGGACAAATAATAATACCGAAGCTTCTTTTTTTGGCGTGAATTATACTACCCCTTTTGCTTATGCATACCGTGCCCATAAGGCACTTAACGTTGATTTAGAAAAAGCAATTCAGCAGGATGTTTATCATTTAGC
>JBDSAQ010000006.1:0-15442 GCA_039922095.1 Ginsengibacter sp.
ATACATAAATTTGCAAGCTTTTTGATTATTTTGCAAATACCTTGCAGTTATTATTTTGTCTAAACAATATTATATTCAATAACTACAAGGCTTTCTGACTTTTTGAGGGACGACTATGTATGTTAACGTGAGTTATAGAGGTTTTTTATTATGATAAAAAATATGAATCGTAGTTTTTGTAAGAAAAAGGGTTAGTAAGGCATAGAAACCTCACTAACCCGTTTTTTACATGATGCAGAAAGAAACACTATAATGGGAAAGTGTAAACGCCTGCCGATAATAGCATTCTAATGCAATATCGTTAAAGTAATATTGGTCGCCATCGTTAGGCTTACCCCAGGGTTCAATGTTAGGCTTCTGACTGTTGTATTCGAGTTTACTTTTACTACACCAGAATTAATGATTACATCTGTATTGCTATCGGGTATTGTTCCACAACTCCAGTTTGCAGGATTATCCCAGTCATGGTTTATTGAACCGTTCCATGTGTTTGCAAATTCCAAGGAAAACACATCGCTATTGATTTTATTTGCTACGCAAATAAATTGGTATGCATAAAAGGAAGAAGGAATATCCGTCAACTGCAGTGTACCGGTATTTGTACCGGTATAATTTGAATTATCAGTAATATTTACAAAACCATTACCTGTATTTAATTTCCACTGATAATTACTTGCCGCCAGGCCTGAAGGAATCGTAGTGTTTGCTATAGGTGGGCAGAGTTGAATCTTAGTTGTGACCTTAACTTCATTCCTAAATACAGAAATTTTATTATCTGACGAATGTGCCACAACAATGTCGGTTTTCCCGTCTCCATCGATATCAACAATGGTAGCATGGTCTGGTTGGTCAGAAGTTAGTTGAGAGAAGAATCTTACGTTTGGCTCCAGTGAAAGACCGTTGGCAGCACTATTATTTTTATACACCGCAACTGATTTCGCAAAATAATTATTCACTACGATATCAGGTCTGTTATCGCCGCTCAATTCCCCTGGCACAATAGTATTGATGCTAAGGCCAGTATTAAAAGAAACTTTGTCAGTGAAAGTAAAATTGCCGGCTGTGGAGGTATTTCTTACTAAAGAAAATATTTTATCATCTGAGGAATTTGACAGGATAAGATCGGGTAGGTTATCACTATTTAAGTCACTAACGCCAATAATCTTCTCATTTGCGGCATTAACCGGAAGAGGGGCACCAAAATCAATATTCCCTGGGGTACTTCTATTAGGAATTATGTCCGTTGAAATTTGACTATCACCACTTGATATTATCAGGTCAATTTTATTATCCTGATTGAAATCTGCTGCAAACGCGTTAGTGGTGACATTTACACTATAATAATTAATCACTGTTCTTGCAAAACTTATGTTTCCATTTATGCCTGTATTGCGAAAAATACAGAAGGCATTATTATTATTAAAGTATTCAAAATCAAAAACACCTACATCCGGTTTCGAGTCACCATCAAAATCCCCTATCAGAATTCCCCGGGGGTTAAAATTTACCAGGGGAAGATTGATATAAGGAGCAAAAGTTATGCTACCGGGAGTACTCGTATTTAGAAATATCCGCAATAACCCATAACTTGTCATTACCATATCCAATTTACCATCAGAATTGAAATCTGCCGTGGCAAATTCTAAAAAACTATAATGATTTTCTGTAATATCAACAGCCGTAGCAAAAGATATGTTGTTAATAGTACTTGTGTTGCGTAATGCAACAATACTACCATCTAATCCACCTGGAGCAATACAATCAACCTTACCATCACCATCCAGGTCTGCAGATATGATCCTGTGCGGTGCAATACCTGTTTCAAATCCTCCCTTCCAATTAAATGAGACAGGTGTAAAAGATGAACTGCCCCCAGCAAATGTCATAATAAATGATTTTTGTGAATAAGCCGTAGCCCCATGAGTAGTCACTGTTATAGGGTAATTTGTAGTACCGGTTGGTACCTTTACTGTTAATACACCATTTGTTGCTGCAGTTATTATTGCCCTGGCTGCACCAAAATAAACTATGTTGTTAGCTGCTGTTGCTGAAAAGTTATTTCCATAAATAGTCACTATTGTTCCTGCAGGTGCTGAAGAGGGCATAAAAGAGGTAATAACAGGGGGATCAAATTGAAATAAATTCATTGAATCAGTGCCACCCGGAGTGGTGGTGACGTATACACTACCGGTTGCTCCTTCTCCTACTACAGCAGTAATTTTTGTGGACGAAATAATCGTGAAAGATTGAGCATTCACACTACCAAAACGAACCACTGTGGTTCCGGTAAAATTGCTACCTGTGATATTCACTACAGTACCTGTAAACCCTGAGGCCGGAGAAAATGCGGAAACAACAGGTGGAACAAAAAATTTGAAGCCCGGTTTAACTACTGAGCCATACGATGTAGTGACTAACACATCTCCCGTGGCACCCGACCCCACAACTGCCGTTATCATTGTTGGGGATGTCATTGTAAAGGAAATTGCAGGAACCCCTCCGAAACTTACAGCCGATAATGTTCCGGTAAAAGAGCCGGTTATTGATATCGTTTGCCCGGTACCAGCATTTACAGGAGTAAATGATGTAATAACCGGAGGGCCGTAGTATGAAAAACCAGCTAAGGTGTCTGTTCCCTGCGGAGTTGTTACAATAACATTGCCCGAAGCGCCATTATTTACAATGGCATTTATTGTTGTTGAATTTATAATAGTAAATGATGAAGCCGGAATACCACCAAATGTTACTGATGTAGCTCCCATAAAATTGCCTCCTGAAATTGAAACGGATGTACCTGCTGTGCCGGAATCAGGTGAGAAGGAGGCGATATAAGGTAAGCCGCAATTATTTTTAAAAACAGAAACTTTATCCCAGGTAAAATCAGTAGTTATTATTTCTGGTTTACTATCACCATTCAGGTCGCCTAAAACTATTGCATAAGGTAAAAGCGAGTAAAGCTGGCCGACGCTACCACCAAAAGTCCAAAATGAAGGTGTGATATCGTTCTGAAAGATATATGTTTCATAATTACCCGTAGACGCTAATGCCAAATCTGGTTTTCCATCCCCGTTTATATCACCTGCAGCAACATGGTATGCGGTTCCATTCTTACCTACTGATACACCATTGAGATTAACAAACCCAATACTACCGACAGTACTTGTATTTTTAAAACTTTGCCCAAAACCAGCATCACCGCTGCTATTCTTAGAAATAACTATCATCAGGTCAGGCTTATTATCATTATTCATATCTCCAACGGTAATACCTGTGGGTTCATTGCCACTTCCACAGGTTTGATCTACTCTCGGTGCAAATGAAATATTTCCCGGACTGCTGGTATTCCTGAAAATAGAAAATGAATAAGAAAATTTATTTGTAACAGCGATATCATATTTCCCATCTCCGTCAAAATCTACTAACACCAGGTGCTGAGGGAACAGGGGAGTATTGAAGTCTACTTTTGGAGCAAAGGAGATTGTGCCGGTAGTGCCCGTATTCCTGTATAGCGAAACCGTATTCCCGGTTGCATTTACTACAGCTATATCAGGTTTCCCATCGCCATCAACATCGCCAATAGCGATATCATATGGACTATTGGCACCCGTAAAATCAATTTTTGGCGCAAAGCTTATAACTCCTGCTGCACTTGTATTTCTAAACACAGATATGTTCTGATCGCCAATGCTCGAGGCAACTAAATCTTGTTTGCCATCTCCATCAAGATCTCCTGCCGCAACTGCATATGTGGCCACCCCGTTGTTAATATCCTGCTTTGCAGCAAATGTTACCGATCCGGCGGTACTGGTATTTCTTAAAATGGAGATAGAAGCAGGCGAACCTGCAGTACTGTAATTGTTTGCAGTTACTACGTCGGACTTACCATCCCCATCCAGGTCGGCCAGCGCAATATCATTAGGATGAAGATCGGTGGTAAAATCAATTTTATTTGCAAATGAACCCTGGTTCATTTCTCCACCGCCAGGGAAGGTCAATATAAAACCATATGGAGAATATCCCGTCAGGCCGTTTACTGTTACCGTTAAAGGCTGAATTGTTGCTCCGGCAGGGGCAACAACAGTAAGCGCAGAAGCAGAGGCTGATAATACAGTAGCCTTTACAGGCCCAAAAAAAACGGTATTATTGGCAGCTATTGTCGAGAAGTTAGCACCGGTAATGACCACACTCGTTCCTGCAGAGCCGCTCTTTGGTGTAATAGAACTAACGGTAGGTTGCGAAAAACTGATTTGTGCCAAGAGAGAATAAAAAAAAATTAAAGCGATATTTTTCATTTTTGATAAGTAGGGCATAGTTGATGGTTCGTATAGTTTTTTAGGGTCCGATTAACCAAATTAATGAATACCAATATACGATATTTCACAAGAATGCATTCAATTGTCGAGTTAAGATTTTAAAAGCCGCTTAACTAAACTCACAATATCTTTTCAGAGTGGACAACGATCTTTATAATTCATTTGTCATTCATAAAACCTTCTTATGGGACACGTATTTTATCTGCCTGACACTATTTTGTTTTTGAGCTGTAAAAAGGAGAGTAATTCAAAAAAATGACATTCATATACTTAGGTCATTTACATTAAATGTTGACAGGACAACAGACCCTGCAACGATTTCAATTCAAATGCCGTTCTTGCCGTGATACCTCTTGTGGCAGGCAATGATATAATTTTTTAAAAGTCCTCAACAACATTTAAATTAAAAAAGATACCAAGTCCATCAGCCAAAATATTGAGCAGGCAAGGCTTTTACTGTTAATTGTAATAACCGACAGTATATTTGGAACATTTCATCCTGCATACCTTAGTTCTATTGCTTTTGGAGTTGAAACTATTGACCCAATATTCTTGCAGAGACAAATTATTTAAAATTTTTGGCCTGGATGAAATCTGTAAGGTTTATGAAATCAAATTTCCAGCAATATGTTTTGCCTTGTTCTGCCAAGCATGCCCTTCATCAACCAGACATTGGCCTTTCAGAATTGATATGAATCAATATTGCTCATCTTCATTTGGAAAGTCTGAAGATTTTACATCTTTAATATAATGCTTTACTGCACCGGTTATCTGCTCATGCAGATTTAAGTATTGCCTTAAAAATCTTGGTTTAAACTCAGTATTAATGCCAAGCAAATCATGCATAACTAAAACCTGTCCATCGCAATATCTTCCGGCGCCAATGCCGATGGTGGGGATATTGAGGCTTAATGATACTTCCTGTGCCAATAACGCCGGAATCTTTTCTAAAACAATTGCAAAGCATCCGGCCTCCTGCAATACCAACGCTTCTCTTTTTAATTTTTCTGCTTCGCCCTCTTCCTTAGCTCTAACGGTGTATGTGCCAAATTTATAAATTGATTGTGGCGTTAACCCTAAATGCCCCATTACCGGAACACCTGCGCTGAGTATACGTTTAACAGATTCCAGCACTTCTTCACCGCCCTCTAATTTAACGGCATGTGCACCCGTTTCTTTCATAATTCTTATGGTAGAATGCAATGCCTCTTTTGAATTACCCTGGTATGCTCCAAAGGGTAGATCAACAACAATTAGTGAACGTTCACTGCCTCTCACTACTGATGAAGCATGATAGATCATCTGATCTAATGTGATAGGTAACGTAGTTTCGTGGCCTGCTATTACATTGCTCGCCGAGTCGCCCACTAAAATAATATCAATACCTGCTGTATCAAATATTTTTGCAAATGAAAAATCATACGCGGTTATCATAGATATCTTTTCACCGGCAATCTTCATTTTCAACAATGTATTGGTGGTAATTTTTTTTACTTCTTTGTTTATTGACATGAGGGAGAGGAGTTTAGAGTTTAGAAGGTTTAGAAGTTTAGAGATTAGCGAAGAAGGGGAAGTGGCTCTGCGTTAGAATAAAACAAATCCTTGTGAGCATTCGCTTTTGTAAATGTAAAAGAAAATTAATTAAAGTATAAAGTAAGAAATATGGTTATACAACTATCTTTTGTGTTTTCAACTCTTCCCACAAGTGCTGTATCAAACCATCTGCAAGTCCAATTT
This sequence comes from Ginsengibacter sp., assembly GCA_039922095.1. Lineage (GTDB taxonomy): Bacteria > Bacteroidota > Bacteroidia > Chitinophagales > Chitinophagaceae > Ginsengibacter. The sequence continues at coordinate 6,051 of JBDSAQ010000006.1, forward strand.
TAGGAACATAAATTTCATCGGCCCCTGCCCAGCGCATTACATTAATATAGATGAGCAATGCAGGCACAATTACATCTGCCCTATCTTCCCTGAGCTTATAAATACTTATGCGTTGCTTAAGATCAACATTGCTTAACTCCTTATGATAATCTTTCAGCAGATCAAGTGTCAATGGCCTGCCTTCCTTTCTTTTGCTTAAAGAAAAGATTTTATTTATGTTACCGCCTGAGCCGATTGCTGTAACTGCTTTATGCCCCTTTGTTTTTTCTTTGATAGCATTTTTCATTTCATCCCATGCACTTTCAGAAACCATATCTTTTAAAAGCCTTATAGTTCCAATGTTAAATGAATCTTTAAAAACCATTCTATTGTTACTGAAAAAAGTAAGCTCTGTGCTTCCGCCGCCAACATCAATGTAGAGGTAAGAATGTTCTTTATCGAGATTTTCAGCAATATGATTTTCATAAATAAAAGATGCCTCTGCGCTGCCAGAAATCACTTCAATTTCAATCCCTGTTTCCTGCTTAACCTGTTCAATAATTTCCCGGGCATTTTTTGCATCTCTCATGGCTGATGTGGCACAAGCCTTTAGATGTGGTACATCATACGCATTTAATAAATGCTTGTAGGCCTTCATAGTTTGCATGATCATTTCCCTTCTGTGCCAGGAAATTTCTCCTTTTTCAAATACATCAAAGCCCAGTCGCAACGGTACCCGGATTAGATTTTCTTTTATGAAGGAGGCGATGCCATTTCCATCTTCAGTTACTTCTGAGATTAACAGCCTCGCCGCATTACTTCCTATATCAATAGCTGCTAACTTCACTGTACGCTTTTTTTATAAGGTAATTATATGTCTCAATCTGGGAACGAACTCTGGGTGTATCATCTGAATTTACATATTGGTTGTCCAGTTCGTTATTTAAAATTCTTGCTTTTACATTATCACTCAACTGTATGTTTATAATATCTTTTACTTCCTGTTGTATATGTTTATCTAATACAGGGCAAGCCGCTTCCACTCTGTGATCAACATTTCTTACCATCCAGTCTGCCGAAGATATATAAACTCTTTCTTTGCCGCCATGATAGAAGATCATTACCCTTGCATGTTCAAGATATTCATCTACAATACTTATAGCATTTACCTTTTTTATAAATTTTTTATTTTGAGTGTACATACAACAAATCCCTCTTATTACCATTTTGATTTTTACACCTTTTTTTGCCGCTTCGTCCAATTTAAGGATAAGCTTTTCATCGCTTAAGGAATTTAACTTTAGAGTAAGGGCACCATGCTTGCCCTGTTCAACAGCACTGATTTCTCTATCAATAAGTGTCATAAGCTGTTTACGCATATTAACCGGGCTCACGAGCAATTGAGTACATTCTTTGAGGGGTTCAGTATTTTTTGGATTCTCCAGGTATGTAAAAATCCGGTTTACATCTGCCATAATACTGCGTTCAGATGTAAGGAGACAATGATCACCATATAGTGTTGCAGTTTTTTCATTTAAATTTCCTGTGCTCACAAATCCATAATGAACGGTATGGTTGTTTACTCTATGCTTTATAAGGCATATTTTAGCATGCACTTTAAGAGTGGGTAATCCTATTATAACCTTAACGCCGGCATCTTCCAGCTCTACCTTCCATTCAAGGTTAGCCTCTTCATCAAACCGGGCTCTTAGCTCCAGGATAACTGTAACCTGTTTCCCATTGCGAACTGCATTGGTTAACGCGTTTATAACTTTTGATTTTTCTGCCAGTCTGTAGCAGGTAAGCTTTATGCTTAATACGTCAGGGGAAATAGCAGCTTCACGCAATAGATCAATCACTGAATCAAAAGAATGATAAGGAAAATTGAGAAGGATGTCTTTTTCCATTATAACATTAGTTACGCTGTTTACATCCTGCAACTCCGGATGGATAAATGGTTTTTTTCTTGGGTTTTTAGTTTCAAAAACGGATTCAGGAAAATTAATAAAATCTTTGAAATTATGAATTCTCCCACCGGATTGAATATTATCATTTGATGAAAGCCCTAAACGCCTGATAAGGTAATTGAGTAATGAGGGATCTATCTCTTTATCAAAAATAAATCGTACAGGTTTTCCCTTTCTGCGATTTTTTAACCCCTTTTCAATTTTTTGTATAAGTGAGGTTGATACATCATTATCAATATCAATTTCAGCATCTCTTGTAACTTTTATAATATGCGAGGAAAATGTATCATGGCCAAAAAAAGAAAAAATATTGGGCAGGCAAAAGCGGATAATATCTTCGAGCAAAATGATAAACTGTCCGTGTGCTGTTGAGGGAAGAATTGTAAACCGCGGCAACCTTCTTACAGGCACAGAAATCAATGCGAATTTTTGCAGTATGCTTCCATCTTTTTTAGAAAGCTTACAGGCCAGGTAAATAGATTTATCATTGAGTGTGGGGAAGCCCTGTATGCTTTCAATCATAAGGGGAATAATATTGCTCCTTATCTCATCATTAAAATATGATAGTACGAATTGTTGTTGTTCTTTGTTTAATTGTACATCATTCACTAAAAAGATATTTTCTTTTTCCAGCTCATTTAATATATTATTCCATATCCGGTTAAACTCATCCTGTTGCTGTATAATTTTTGTATTTATTTGCTCCAGGATAAGTTCCGGTGCCACTTCCAGGTGCATGTTACCTGCCTTGCCTCCAAGTTGTATCATGCGCTTTAAAGTACCGACTCTTACTCTGAAAAATTCGTCAAGGTTATTAGAAAAAATTCCGAGAAAACGAATTCTTTCCCGTAGAGGAACGGTTTCATCAGCAGCCTCCTGCAATACTCTTCCATTAAATGAAAGCCAGCTAATATCCCTGATAATTATATTTTGTTTGTGCATTAATTTTGCAGGTTAGCTATTTTTTAATTTGTTGAAAATTGATGTTGTTGAAAAACCTTCTGCTATTGGAATTATTTTTACATCGCCTCCATTATTCAATACTTCTTTAGCACCTGCAATATTTTCGATTTTATAATCGCCCCCTTTAACCAATACATCGGGCAGTACAATATTAATTAATTCAAGTGGGGTATCTTCTTCAAAAATAATAACCGCATCTACCATTACAAGCGAAGCAAGTAATAAAGCTCTTGAGTACTCATCATTTATGGGCCTGCTTTCTCCTTTCAACCTTTTTACAGATGCATCTGAATTGACCGCAACAATTAAAATATCTGCAAATGTTGCCGCTTCGCTAAGTAATAATATATGGCCCTTGTGAAGAATATCAAATACCCCATTTGTAAATACAATTTTTTTACCCTGTAACGCCCATATTTTCAGTTGGCGGGTTAAGTCGTGTTTCTTAAATATTTTCGATAATATCTGCTGGCTTTGTTTCATCTGATTTTTTATTTTTATACAGCAATAACACAAAACTAAGTATACCCACAACTATAATTATGGCCGTTGAAACCCCCCATATCATCCAGCCAAATGAAACATTATCTACATCATAAATTAATAGCACTTCCTGAACCGCTAATGGAAAAGCACCTATGCCTCCAGGGGATACTATCATGCCTAAAGTTGCAAGGCTGAGAACACTGCATGCCTCCCTGATACCTAAATGTGCTGTGGCAGAAAGCGCAGAAAATCCCACATAAATTTGCATTAGGTACATGCTCCATATAAATAATGTATGTGCTAAAAACCAACCCCTGTTTTTTAGATGCCTGATGGAGTTTAATCCTTCTCTAAATCCAATATGAAACCCCCTGATACTTATAATATGCCTGTGATGTGCAAATTTTTTAAAGAGCCACTTTAAAAAAAATATTAAAATAGTAATAATAAAAATGATCGTAACAAATTTTAGCCAAACCGGAAAACGGTTGTTATTGCCGGACATGCCTGCGAGTTTTTGTTTTACAAAATCACTTACTTTATTAAGCTGTATTAAAGCAGTAAGCAAAATTAGTACGAGGTAGCAGATGAAATCAAATGCTCTCTCAATAAGTATTGTACCTATAAGCTTATTAGCTGGTATCTTTTCATAGCGGCTTAATAAACTGCACTTTAAAATTTCGCCGGCCCTTGGTACAAAAGTGTTTGCAACATAGCCTGACATTACTGAATAAAAAGTATTTTTAACAGAGGGTTTATATCCCATTGGCTCTATTAAAATTCTCCATCTCACTGCCCTGCTGATATGACTTAAGACGGACAATATAATTACAGGGAGTATCAGCCAATAATTTGCATTTCTGAGAGATTCTGAAAATTGCTCTCTTTGCAATGGTGTCATTTTATTAAATTGCCACCATACTAAGAATAAGCCAATACCCAGGAAAAAAATATATTTGAGAATTGTATAAAACTTTTTTTCCATGGAATATTCAAGTTACGAACAGACGAACAGAGCTGCTTACATAAATCTTTATTAGAGCTAACTTTTAAGATTTTAAATTATCTATCAGCCTTATATCGTTAATATAAGCAGCCGCTAAAATAATAACCGGATCACTGCCATCCCAAACATCTACGGTTTGTAAATCCATTGTTCCCGCAATTTCCACATAATCCACTCTAAAACCTTTTTTAGTTAAGAGATTAATTCCGGTATCTTTTAAATGTTTTAGGCTGCCTGGCTTTATATGTTGTTTAATATATGATAATGTATGATAAATTTCCGGGGCCAAAGCCCTTTGCTTTTCATTTAACCTGAGGTTTCTGCTGCTCATAGCAAGTCCATCATTTTCCCTAACTGTAGGGCAGATTATAAGTTCTGTTCCGGAGTTTATAAACTGTAAAATCCTTTGCAATACCAGGCATTGCTGATAATCTTTTTGTCCGGCCAGCAAATAGGTGGGATTAATAATTTCTATTAAGTTTTTAACTACCATACCTACTCCCTGAAAATGATCAGGCCTGAACTTACCTTCTAATATATTTTCCAAATTTCCGAGGTTGAAAGATTCTTTATTAAAGCCGTGCGGATAAATTTCTTTTATATCAGGTAAAAATAATACATCACAACCTGTTTTTTCAAGCAGGAAGATATCCTGTTCTGTTTTAACCGGGTATTTTTTAAAATCGTCGGGATTATTAAATTGAGATGGATTAACAAAAATGCTGCAAAGAGTTTTGTCAGCTATTTGCTTACTTTTTTTGAGCAATGAAATATGCCCCCGGTGCAATGCTCCCATGGTGGGGATGAAGCCAATTGAACTTTTAGTGATTATGTGTTTTTGCAGATAATCTTGTAAAGCCGTAGCTTTTTTAAATATAATCATCTATAAAGTATAAGTATTAATAGGCATGTGTTGCAAGCAATTGCGGGAAAATATGTATAACTTTGCCGACTATTTTTTTAAAAAAATAAAGCTAATATAACCTTTAACAAATGTCAACAAAGAAAAGAATTTTATTTATAGCTAATGAAATGTCGCCATATTTAGAAGAGACAGAGTTTGCTGAATTTGTAAACAGGTTAGCGGTTAAAGCAAATGATTCGGGCATGGAAGTAAGGTGTATAATGCCGCGGTTCGGGATTATAAATGAACGCCGTCATCGCTTGCATGAAGTAGTAAGATTATCCGGTATAAATGTATCTATCAATGGGGATGATTATCCCCTGGTAATTAAAGTAGCTTCCCTGCCAAATGCAAGATTGCAGATTTATTTTTTAGATAACGAGGATTATTTTAAAAGAAAATCTTTGTTTCACGACGAAAATGAGAAATGGTTTGACGATAATGCATTAAGAACTGTATTATTTTGTAAAGGCGCCTTAGAAACTGTAAAAAAATTTGGATGGCCTCCTGATGTGATACATTGCAGCGGATGGATGACGGGGCTTATTCCTATGTATATTAAAACAGCTTATAAGAAAGAACCCGTTTTCAGTAATTGTAAGGTTGTTTTTACCATTGGTCAAAATACTCATAAAGAAAAATTAGGTAATGAGTTTGTAAAACTGGCAACAATTAATTCTTATATAAAAGAGAAAGATCTGGAGCCCTATAAAGAAGGATCTAATATTTCAATGTTCAGAGGAGGTGCATCATTTGCTGATGCCATAACATTTGGCTCAGAAACGGTAGAGAAAAAGCTGGCAGAGGAGTTCACTAAAGTAAAGGGAAAAAAAGTTTTACCTTTTAATGAAGGGGGAGATTTAACAGACTATTTACAATTGTATAACGACCTTGCGACCGTTAAATAAAAAGCCCATACTAAATTTATATTCCCCTGTGTTTAGATCTTCCCTTACCCTTTCTTTACTTTTTTTTTCTTTTTTTTGTCTTTTAAACTGGAACTGTACTAAGATAGATAATACAAGTATCGGCGCTGATCTTTTGCCGGCGGTTGATAATGTAAATACATTTGATACATTAGTAAACGTTATTGCTAATAATTTTGATACTGCCTCTAAAGAGTGCTTTGTTATTTTTCCGCAAAATGATCATTCATTAGGCTATATAAAAAATAATCCCTTATTTGGTACTACTAACAGTATACTCTATACCCAGTTAGGCCCTAATGTTTTTCCCTTTAATTTTCCTGCCAACAGAACACTGGATTCTATTGTATTGGTGCTAAGTTATAGGAGTACATTTGGAGATACCGCCGTAGCCCAAAAAGTTAATGTTCATCTTATAGCAAACGAATTTATACCTGACACCAGCAGTTGCAGATTTTATGCTTATGAGCCTGCAGTATTAGGCTCTGCAATTTATATTCCTCAGCAATTAAAAGATTCTGTAATAGGATTCAAAGAACGTACAGCCGGTCAACTTCGCATAAGGTTAAGTAACACTTTCGGCGAATCATTATTATTGAAGGATTCCTCCAATGCTTTTAAGTCTGATTCACTTTTCCGGGATTTTTTGAAAGGCTTCGCTATAGTGCCCGATGTTAATTATGGAGGTAATGCTTTAAATTATTTCAATCTGGCCGATACCAATACAAAACTTGCTGTTTATTTAAAATCAACCATCAATACTACAATAGATACGGCTGTTTATAATTTCAGGTTATCGAATTATTCATATAGTGCAAATTATGTGGTTCGTGATCATACGGGAGCTGAAATAATCAATCACCTTGCCCAACTTCCGGATGGTGATGATGCTGTTTATATCCAAACTACTCCGGGTACCTATGCGGAGATCAGGTTTCCTGACCTGAGTAAACTATCAAACAGAATTATTCACAGAGCTGTATTAACAATGGATCAGGTGTACTCCAATAATAAGCTTGAGAATATCTTTTCAGCGCCGGATATTTTGTACCTGGATATGAAGGACACATCTTTGAGTAATCCTTTTAAGCCAATCCCCTGTGATTTGACTATTTTTTCAGGCGTTCCCAACATCACTACTTTTGGGGGTACCAGAACTACAGTAAAAGATCAGGCAGGCAATAACATTTCAAGATATACATTCAATCTTTCCCGGTATCTACAAAAGATTGTAACTAATGGACAAATTAATGCTACACTGCGATTGAGAGCCCCGGATAATATCTTTAATCCAACTGGATACTTTGACGCCTGCGGACAGGGTGTTTCACCATTTTACTATCCTCTCCTTCTCCCTGCATTTGGCCAGGTAAAACTTGGTGGAGGTAAAAATGTGAATTATAAAATGAAATTGCACATCATTTATTCTAATATCTGATAAGGTAATTTGCTTTCTGACTTCCTGCCAAATTTCATTGGATTTGTAAATCCATTTTGTATCTTCACTGTTAAGCCATACTTTTGCGGCTCAAATAAAAAAATATGCCTTATTTATTTACATCTGAGTCCGTAAGCGAGGGACATCCGGATAAAGTGGCTGACCAGATAAGCGACGCCTTAATTGATAACTTCCTGGCTTTTGATCCTCAAAGTAAAGTTGCCTGCGAAACCATGGTAACCACAGGCCAGGTAATGCTTGCCGGCGAAGTAAAATCTAAAGCTTATCTTGATGTGCAGGAAATCGCCAGAGCTGTTATTCGTAAAATCGGCTATACAAAAAGTGAATACATGTTTGAGGCAAACTCCTGCGGTATTCTTTCGGCAATACACGAACAATCTTCAGATATTAATCAGGGCGTAGTTAAACAGAATAAAGAAGACCAGGGTGCCGGCGACCAGGGGATGATGTTTGGATATGCTACTAATGAAACTGATGAATATATGCCGCTTGCCCTTGATATAGCCAATACATTATTAAAAGAATTAGCTGCCATAAGAAGAGAAAATAAAGAAATTAAATATTTGCGCCCTGATGCAAAAAGCCAGGTAACATTAGAATATGATGATAACAACAGGCCTTCACGTATTGATGCAATAGTTGTATCTACACAACATGACGATTTTAATACTGAAGAAAAAATGCAGAAGAAGATAGCTGATGATATTAAGAAGATCCTTATGCCACGGGTTCAGGCCAGATACAAACAATACACTCATCTGTTTGATAATAAAATTAAATACCACATAAACCCAACGGGCAAGTTTGTTATCGGTGGACCTCATGGAGATACTGGCTTAACAGGTCGCAAAATTATTGTAGATACCTATGGTGGTAAAGGTGCGCATGGCGGCGGGGCATTTAGCGGCAAAGACCCCAGTAAAGTTGACAGAAGCGCCGCATACGCTACACGTCATATTGCAAAAAATATGGTTGCAGCCGGAGTTTGTGAAGAAATTCTCGTTCAGGTTTCATATGCCATTGGTGTAGCACAGCCAACAAGCATCAACGTAAATACATATGGTACGGCTAAAGTAAATTTAAGCGATGGCGAAATTTCAAATATTGTTGAAAGGGTTTTTGATATGCGGCCATACTTTATTGAACAGCGTTTGAAACTTCGTAATCCTATTTACAGTGAAACGGCGGCCTATGGACACATGGGAAGAAAAAATGAAACCGTTACAAAATCTTTTTTTGCGCCTGATGGCAAAGAAAAGAAAGTAAAAGTAGAATTGTTTACCTGGGAGAAATTAGATTATGTAGCTAAAGTTAAGCAGGCATTTGGTATCAAATAATTATCTATAAACATTTTTAAAAAAGCCCTTTCGCATGAGAGGGCTTTTGTTTTATTATTAACCATTACTTTTGAAAAGTGAGAAATCCAAGAACAAATTTTCAGCAGCATCGGCCAAAAAAAAGTAGTTTAATTATTGGCCAAAAGAAGGTTGTTGAAGCCATACAAAATGACGAACAAATTGAAAGGATTTATCTTTCTAATACAGTCTACGGCCAATCAATTGAGGACATAAAAAAATTGGCTGAAGAAAAGCTAATCCCGGTTAATAAAGTTCCAGTGGAAAAAATAAACAGTTTCAATATTGAAGATCACGGTGGTTGCGTTGCACTCAGAAGCAAAATAAAATATCAGGATCTTCAAGCA
>JBDSAQ010000007.1:0-3317 GCA_039922095.1 Ginsengibacter sp.
AAGGGATAGAACGTGGCAGCACTGCCACAGAACTTTTATTAAGCTGGAATGGTAAGCCAATGGATGTTGATATTGCTGATACTAAAACAATTGTAATACCCGCAATTGGCGATTTTAAGGTGATGAATGTAATGGCCATTAACGACCAGGAACAATATGCCTCAGTGCAGTTCAGTGATCCAATTTCAGTAGGGCAAGAATTAACCGGACTTATAAGTATGAGCAATCAGTCGGATATTGTCGAATTGTATCAGGCAAACACAGCTACGGATAACCAACAAAGTACTGTAGTAGTAATGGATAGTACCAGTACTATAATGTTCGATAACGGAAATGAGAACCGGTCAGATGTTACCTACACTATCAACGGTAGTGAAGTAAAAATTTATGTTGGCAATAAGCTGGAGGGTAATTACACGATCAACATAAACCAGGGAATAAAAAATAGCTGGGGCGATGTGCTTGATAAAGGCTTTACTTCAAATCTTTTTTTTGAGAATAGAATGCCTTCGGTAAAAATTCATGGACGTGGAAATATACTTCCCAATTCAGGCAAGCTGGTGTTGCCTTTTGAATCAATAAATTTAAATGCAGTGGATATCAGCATTATTAAAATTTATGAAAATAATATCCCGCAGTTTTTACAAAGCAATAATATTGGCGGGGAAGAAGATCTTCGCCGTGTTGCCAAACCCATTGTTCAAAAAACGCTGAGACTGGATGATGATAAAACTTTGGATCTGCATAAAAAGCAAAAGTTTTCATTGGACATAGACAAGTTTTTGAAAACTGAACAGGGCGCTATTTACAATGTCACTATTGGATTTCGGCCTGAGTATTCTTTATACACTTGTCATACTTCAGCTTCTCCCAAAAACGAGAATGATGACGAAGATAATGGGGAAGAAGAAGATGAATATTATGCTGCAAGCTACCAGGAGAATACGGATTATGGACCTGATGACGATACTGAATTCTGGAATCGCTATGATAATTATTACCCTTATGGCTATAGCTGGAAGCAAAAAGATAATCCCTGTGCAAAATCTTATTACAATAAAGATCGCTGGGCAACACGAAATATTTTAGCATCAAACATCGGGCTTACTGCAAAGCGTGGAAGCAATAATTCTATGGTTGTAGCAGTCTCAAACATTCTTTCTACAGAGCCAATGAATAATGTTGAGCTTGAAATACTGGATTACCAGCAACAGGTAATTGCCAAAGAAACAAGCGGCAGTGATGGCTTTGCAAATTTTGAATTAAAAAGAAAACCTTACCTGCTCATTGCTAAAAAGGGAGATGAAAAAGGATACCTGAAATTAGATGATGGAAGCACTTTAGCAGTAAGTCGTTTTGATGTTTCAGGTGAAGAAGTTAAGAACGGCATCAAGGGTTTTATTTTCGGAGAAAGGGGAGTTTGGCGGCCCGGAGACTCAATGTATATTAATTGCATTATAGAAGATAAGCAGGGCAATTTACCTAACGATCATCCAGTGGAATTTGATCTGCTTACTCCGCAGGGGCAGCTTTACAAGCGAATTGTGCAAACCAATGCTGATGAAGGTTTCAACGTATTTAAAACGGCTACAGAACAAAGCTCACCAACAGGTAACTGGCTGGCAAAAGTAAAAGTTGGTGGCGCCATTTTCGAAAAACGTATCAGGGTAGAAACAGTAATGCCTAACCGCTTAAAAATAAATCTTGACTTTGGAAAAGATCCAATGCTTGGTAAAAATGGAACGCCTTCAGGAACCATTTCTGCCAAATGGTTATTTGGTGCAACGGCAAAAAATCTTACAGCAAAAATTGATGCTTCTCTATATGCAAAAAAAACATCTTTTAAAAAGTTTGAAAATTATGTGTTTGATAATCCAACCTCAAAATATTCTACTCAAAGTAAAACCATTTTTGATGGCGCATTAGATGCCAGTGGTAATGCAGAAATAAAACCAAATTTTGAGATAGATGAAAATGCTCCTGGTATGCTGAATGCAAATCTTGTAGTAAAAGTTTTTGAGCCCGGCGGAAGTTTTAGCATTGATAATATTACACTTCCTTACAGCCCCTACGCAAGTTATGCCGGTTTAAAATTGCCAGAAGGCGATAAGACATGGGGCTATTTGCAAACAGGAAAAACGCAAACTGCTCAAATTGTAAACGTTGATAATAAAGGCAATTTGCTTACAGGAAGCAATGATGTTGAAGTTCAGTTTTATAAGATACAATGGCGTTGGTGGTGGGATAACACCGGCGATAACCTCAGCAATTTTACACAGGATAAATATAATAAATTGGTGAAAAGCGAAACTGTTCATCTTACCAATGGAGCCGGTAAGTGGAATTTTAGCGCCGTGGAAAATGAGTGGGGAAGATATTTAATTCTTGTAAAAGATTTAAAGAGCGGTCATACAACAGGGCAGGTAATATATATTGAAGATCCGTACTGGCAGAGCAGGGGGAACTCTGATGATCCCACTGCAGCATCTATGTTATCATTTACATCCGACAAAGAAAAATATTACACCGGGGATGAAGTAAGGATTACCATACCGAGCAGTAAAGGAGGAAGAGGCCTGATAAGCATAGAATCAGGCAGTAAAATCTTAAAAACATTTTGGGTTGAAACACAGCCGGGGCAAACAGTTGTAAAGTTTACTGCTGAAAAAGAAATGTCGCCTAATGTGTATGTGAATGTAAGTTTATTGCAGCCACATGCACAAACCATCAACGATCTCCCCATAAGAATGTATGGTGTATTGCCTGTTTTTGTAGAAGACAAAAACACTATTCTTAAGCCGGTTATCTCTATGCCAAATTCTATAAGACCTGAACAGCCATCTCAAATAACAGTGAGTGAAACAAATGGTAAACAAATGACCTATTGTGTTGCCATTGTTGATGAAGGTCTGCTTGATCTTACAAGATTTAAAACCCCCGACCCTCATGAAAGTTTTTATGCAAGAGAAGCTTTGGGGGTTAAGAGCTGGGACTTGTATGATTATATTATAGGCGCCTGGGGCAGCGACCTGGAGAGGATATTAACGATTGGTGGTGATAAAGATGCAGGACCGGCAATTGCAAAAAAGGCCAATCGTTTTAAGCCTGTAGTAAAATATTTAGGACCATTTAACCTGAATAGCGGAGCAAAGCAAACACACAATTTTACCCTTCCGCAATATATTGGTTCGGTAAGAGCAATGGTGGTTGCAGCCAGCCACGGCAGTTATGGAAGCGCTGAAAAAACAGTTGCTGTAAAAAAGCCTTTAATGATTTTGGCAACTATGCCAAGAGTGTTAGGACCTATAGAAACTATC
>JBDSAQ010000008.1:0-4776 GCA_039922095.1 Ginsengibacter sp.
ATTTTCCCTGCATCTGTTCCTTTTTTATGTAGTCCATTTTATCCTCCGGTTTTGCTTCGGCAATAAAATCATCTACACCTGCTTTTTCTGCTATAAACTTTGCAGTTAACGGATTATCACCAGTGACCATAACTGTTTTAATTCCCATTTTGCGTAAGCGCTCAAACCTTTCTTTTATTCCGGTTTTAATAATGTCCTGTAATTCTATTACGCCTAACACCTTGCCATTATCACTTACCACAAGAGGGGTTCCGCCGTTCGATGCAATCTCTTTAACGCTGACTTCTGTTTCTCCAGGGAAAGAAAATCCCTGTGATATGGCTAATTTTTTTATGGAGTCTGATGCGCCTTTGCGAATGCTTCTGCCTCCAATATCAACACCACTACTTCTTGTTTCTGCTGTGAACTTTATCATTTTTGCTCCTTGCATTGACAAGCTTTTAACTATATCATGCCCAGCCAGTTCAACAATAGACTTTCCTTCTGGTGTTTCATCTGCAACAGAACTAAGCGCCGCTGCTTTTATGAATTCTATCTGATCAATTCCATCAGCAGGATAAAAATTTGTTGCCTTGCGGTTACCAATTGTTATGGTTCCTGTTTTATCTAAAAGCAATGTATCAAGATCACCTGCTGTCTCAACAGCTTTACCGCTTTTGGTTATTACGTTTGCTCTTAATGCCCTGTCCATACCAGCGATACCAATAGCACTTAATAGGCCACCGATTGTTGTAGGGATAAGGCATACGAACAAAGAGATAAATGCGGCAATAGTTATAGGTGTATTAGCATACTCTCCAAAGGGATGAAGCGTTACGCATACAATTATAAAGATGAGGGTAAAGCCGGCAAGTAAAATCGTTAATGCAATTTCATTGGGTGTTTTTTGCCGTGATGCGCCTTCAACAAGAGCGATCATTTTATCCAAAAAACTTTCACCAGGCTCTGTTGTTACACGAACTTTAATTTCATCACTTAGCACTTTAGTACCCCCTGTTACAGAAGATTTATCGCCACCAGCTTCCCTTATAACAGGAGCGCTTTCACCCGTGATAGCGCTTTCATCAATGGTTGCAATACCTTCAATTATTTCGCCATCCATTGGTATAGTATCGCCGGCTTCGCAAAGAAAAATATCTCCCTTTCTTAATTGGGAAGAGGGAACAACTTTTATTTCGTTGGTCTGTATTTCTCCAACTGCATTTATTTTTTTCGCAGGGGTTTCCTCTCTCGTTTTTCTAAGGCTGTCGGCCTGTGCTTTACCTCTCGCCTCAGCAATAGCTTCTGCAAAGTTTGCAAACAACAGCGTTAAGAGTAAAACGATAAATACTATTATATTATAAGCCAGGTCCCCTTGTGTTTTTTCGCCTGTCATGATCCAGATGCACACTATCAGCATTACTGCTGTGCATATCTCCACGGTGAACATTACGGGGTTGCGAAACATAATACGTGGGTTAAGCTTTACGAACGATTGTTTGAAGGCGGTGTTTACCAACGAGGCTTCAAACAACTTACTTGATTTATTTTTTGACATAATATTTATTTTGTCTGCACTGTGATTTGTGAGATTAATGGGATTGCCGAGAATCTTATATTATCATTAATCTTTTTGTTGACTTGTAACTGTGCTTCAAGATTTGGTTTTTCTCTTGTACTCTTTTGCCTTCTTGTTCTCTTATTTATCTCATCCCAAAATATTCCGCTATTGGACCCAAAGCCAGTGCAGGGAAAAATGATAATGCAGCGATAATAAATATTACCGCAAAAACCATGATGCCGAATGTTGCTGTATCTGTTTTTAATGTGCCTGCACTTTCTGGTACATATTTCTTTTTCGCAAGAATACCCGCTATTGATACAGGACCAATGATGGGTAAGAACCTTGCAAGCAGCATCACTGTTCCGCAGGCGATATTCCAGAAAGGTGTATTGTCGCCCAAACCTTCGAAGCCGCTGCCGTTGTTGGCTGATGATGAAGTAAACTCGTAAAGCATTTCACTAAAACCGTGATTGCCCGGGTTGTTAAGCCATCCTGCATAAGTGGCCGGGTCGTGTGCATACAAGTGTGATGAAATTGCTGTACCAACCAATATCAAAAAAGGGTGCAGCAAAGCGATTATCGCAGCAATCTTCATTTCTTTGGCTTCTATTTTTTTGCCCAGAAATTCAGGCGTTCTGCCTACCATTAAGCCGCTGATAAAAACTGCAATAATGATAAAAATGTAGAAGTTTAGAAAGCCTACACCAACACCTCCATAAAACGCATTCACCATCATACCAAGCAGAGCGAACATCCCGGTTAAAGGGGTAAAGCTATCATGCATAGCATTTACTGAACCATTAGATGTTACCGTAGTAGTAATGCCCCAATACGCTGATGCAGCAGGGCCAAAGCGAACTTCTTTACCTTCCATGCTACCAAGGTTTTGAAGTACACCCATTTTGCTAATGGCTGAATTGCCATGCATTTCATTATATATTGAGGGAATTACAAGGAGCAAAAACCCTAATGTCATTACACCAAATATCATCCAGGCAAATTTTTTTCTTTTAAGCATATAGCCTAATGCAAATACCATTGCGATGGGAATTAAAATGATACATACATTTTCTACCATATTGGTAAAGTAGTTGGGGTTTTCAAACGGATGTGTGCTGTTAACGCCAAAGTACCCGCCACCATTAGTGCCTAATTGTTTAATAGCGACCATTGCTGCTGCCGGACCTCTTGATACATTAACTGTATCGCCTTGCATACTTATAAATTGGTCTTTACCCTGGAAGTTATTGGGGGTACAATTAAAAACCAATAACGCTGCTATTACTATAGATAAAGGGAGTAAAACCCTTGTGCATGATTTTACAAAATAGTTGTAAAAATTGCCGAGACCTCTCCCTAAATCCCTCTCCAAAGAAGAGGGACTTTCACTCCCCTCTCCTTTGGAGAGGGGCCGGGGGTGAGGTCTTAAGGCTTTAAAAACTACTGCACATGCGGCCATACCAGTACCGGCACTTACAAATTGAAAAAACATCAATAGTAATTGCCCCAAATAGGATACTCCGCTTTCACCTGAATAATGCTGCAGGTTTGTGTTTGATACAAAGCTTATAGTTGTATTATAGGCAAGATCAGCACCCATTGATGGGTTGCCATCAGGATTTAACGGCAGCCAACTCATGTTCATTAACACGAGCATTGATAACAGGAACCACACTAAATTGATAACGAGCAAAGCGATCATGTTTTGCTGCCAGGTCATTTCATTTTGCGGTTTTATGCCACCAACTTTAAAAAATAATTTATCAAGCGGATTCATAATAAAATCCAGCCAGGTTTTGTCACCATTATAAACTTTACCAATATAGCGACCGAGTGGGATAGCCAATAGCACCATAACTATATACATTGTTATAACGCCCAGAATTTCTGTATTCATACTATTTGAGTTGTAAGTTTTAAGTAATAAGTTTTAAGTGACATCTTTTTGTAAGTTTTTCTCATTACTTATAACTTATGACTTACCTGGTTAAAATTTTTCAGGTTTAATAAGTACATAACAGATGTAACAAAACATAAGGATTGAGAGAATAAAAAGTGGTATCATTTGAGTTTTACGTTTTAGATTTTATGTGATAAAAAATTGTTGCAGTTTTACTTATTACTTACAACTTATCACTTACAACCGCATCATATTTTATCGAAGAAATCAATTGATTTAAAAAATATTGCAAAGCCTGCTATTCCTGCAATTATTAAAATAGTTGTGAGCATAGTGTATGTTTTATTGAAAATGCTGAATTGCTGTTACAATTATCAGGATAAATGAAAGCATGAGCATAAGATTAAGGGCAATTGTTATCGGTACAACTAATCGCTTTTTGGCACGGTACGGCATGCTTTTGAATTTTTGTTTCATAATTATTTTTAGCTGTTTGTCATTACATGCCAAAACCTGTGCCTTGTGATGGTTAAATTAGAAGTTTGCTATATAATGCAGTACGGTTAAGTCTTTCAACGAAAACAATAGTGATATTATTAGTTTGCTGATATAAAAAACCCTTCCGTTTTGGAAGGGCTGTTTTCAAAATGAAAGGTTTAGCTACGTTTTATAAGTATAGAAAGAGGTAATTTATTTCAGGCTAACTTCCTGGCAAGCCTTCCTATAGTTAATCCCTGCACTATAATAGAGAACAAAACAATTATATAAGTAACAGAAACAAAAACCTCACTGAACATATCTTTTGGCAGCGATAAAGCCAATGCCACAGATAAGCCGCCTCTTAAGCCACCCCACGTTAATATCAGCACTGCATGTTTTTCAAATGTTCTTTTATACTTCAAAAAAGTAATGGGTATTATAACAGAAATAAATCTTGCCAACAAAACAATTACTATTGATACAAAACCTAACCATAACATGGTAAGATTAAAAGGTATGATCAACATTTGAAAGCCCACCAATAAAAACAGTATAGCATTAAGTACTTCGTCCATCATCTGCCAGAACTTATCTATATAATCTCTCGTGATATCACTCATGCCTTGTTTTATGCTTTTGTTGCCGGTGATAATACCTGCCATAACCATTGCCAGCGGACCGCTGACGTGCAGATACTCTGCAAGTAAATAGCCGCCCATTACAATGGAGACAGTTATTAATACTTCTACCACATAATTTTCAATAGACCTCAATACCCAAAAACCTATGTAGCCCAACAATACACCAAATGCAATCCCCCCTCCTGCTTCTTTGATAAAAAGCCATGCCACCT
>JBDSAQ010000009.1:0-7946 GCA_039922095.1 Ginsengibacter sp.
CCTGCTATTATATCTATCAGCTTATAATGAACGGGCATAACCAGACCGGCCTGGTTTGTTGCAGTTCAGTAGATGATTATGAAAAGGATCTTATAAAAAAACATGAATTTACCAGGCCTGATAAAGAACAGGACAGGATAAATCATATTAAGGCAACAGGAGCGCAGACAGGGAATGTTTTTTTGGCTTACAAATATTTACCTGCTATAGATGGGATTGTAGAAGATTGGAAAAAAGAAAGAAGCCCTGCATATGATTTTGTGGCGGACGATAATATTCAACATACTATATGGATAGTGAATGATGAAAAAACTATTTCTAAAATTTCAAATTTATTCAAAAGTAAAGTAGCCTGCACATACATAGCTGATGGGCATCACAGGGCTGCCTCTGCCGCTAAAGTGCGCCCTTATTTCGGTGCAAATTCAACGCCTGCAAATTATTTTTTAACTACATTGTTTCCATCAAACCAGTTAAAAATAATGGAATATAACAGGGTTATTAAAGATCTGAATGGGTTAAGTGAAGAGGAGTTTTTACAAAAAGTTGAAGAAAATTTTAGTATTGAAAAATCAGGCAAAGCTTTTTTACCTTCTGAAGCGCACACATTTGGCATGTACTTAAGTAAGCAGTGGTATAAGCTTTCTGTTAAAACAAATATTAATTTGCAAGACCCAATAGCAGTTTTGGACATTACCGTTTTGCAGGAAAATTTATTACAACCAATTCTTGGCATAGCCGATCAGAGAACAGATGAGAGAATAGATTTTGTGGGTGGTATACGCGGATTAACTGAGTTAGAAAAAAGAGTTAACAGCGGCGAAATGGCTGTAGCCTTTAGCCTTCATCCTGTTAGCATTCAACAATTATTCGATATTGCTGACAGCGGAAATATAATGCCTCCTAAAAGTACATGGTTCGAGCCTAAATTGAGGGATGGGCTTCTTACTCATCGCATCAATTAACAGTACTACAATAATAATAAATTGTTTAATGTTTTATCTTTATAGTTATGAAAAAACTATTTATATTTTTTGCTTTTATCATTAGCTTTTTTATTGCAAAAACACAGTCTTCTGAGGCTGATCAATTGCATGAAACAGGAAAAACATTTATGCTCCAGGGTGATTTTTCCAATGCCACACTGGTGCTAAACCGGGCTATACAAAAAGACCCCGGCAATATTGAAATATCCAAAGACCTGGCCTTTAATTATTATTTGCAAAAAGACTTTTCAAAAGCTTTGGAAATTATTAAACCTCTTTTTGACCGGGAGGATGCAGATGACCAGTGCTTCCAGATTGGGGGTAACATTTATAAGGCTTTAAGACAGCCGAAAGAAGGAGAAAAAATTTACAAAAAAGGGCTTAAAAGATTTCCCCTGAGCGGTGCTCTTT
This sequence comes from Ginsengibacter sp., assembly GCA_039922095.1. GTDB lineage: Bacteria > Bacteroidota > Bacteroidia > Chitinophagales > Chitinophagaceae > Ginsengibacter. The sequence goes on from JBDSAQ010000009.1 coordinate 1,398, forward strand.
ATAATGAATATGGAGAATTATTATTCGCCACGCAGGATGCTTCAGCAATTAAGCAATGGGAAAAAGGAATTGAGTCAGATCCGGGTTATAGCGGTAATTATTATAATGCCTGCAAATATTATTACCTCAACGGTGATAAAATATGGGGTATTATTAATGGGGAAATATTTTTAAACATTGAAGTACTAACAGCAAGAACTGCGGAGATAAAAAATATAATGCTGGATAGCTATAAAAAATTATTTGCTGATGCGGGTGTATCTGAAAATACAAAAGGCAAAAATAATTTTGAACAGGCATTTCTGCAAACATTATATAAGCAGAATTCATTAAGCGCCTCCGGTATAAGTCCTGCAACACTTACTATGATACGCACGCGTTTTATTTTAGATTGGTTCAATAGTTTCTCAACAAAGTTCCCTTTCAGGCTTTTTGAATACCACCAACAATTGCTTAGAGAAGGTATGTTTGATGCTTATAACCAATGGATTTTTGGCGCCGCACAAAACCTGGTTGCCTACCAGGACTGGTCTGCCTCTCACCTTGATGAATACAATGAATTTTTAAGATTTCAAAAAGGGAGGATATTTAAAATGCAGGCACAGCAATATTATCATAAATAGTTTCACACTTTTTTATTCTTTCTAGTTTATTTACATTGTAACTTTAAATAATTCCTTTTTTGGGATACAGCTACCCCCAAAACTTGTGTTGTTTGCAAATAGAGAATAATGAAGCCACTAAATGATTCAAAACGATTGTTTGATTGCATTGAGTATCATCTTGAAAATTCCCCTTTGGAAGATATGCTTGCTGCAAAGGAAAAAGGTGTATGGATTAAATACAGCACCCAACAAGTAGCAGGTTATATAAATGATCTTAGTGCCGGTTTACTTGCACTTGGCATTAGCTGCGGGGATATGACCGTTGAAAACAGGAATAAAATCGCGGTGGTCTCAAAAAACCGGCCTGAGTGGTTAATTCTTGATATGGCGGTACAACGCATTGGTGCAGTGCTTACACCAGTTTACCCAACTATAACTATTAATGAGCTTGAATTTATTTTAAATGATTCAGAGGTTAAAATGGTTTTTGTTAATGATGCACAATTATTTAGTAAGATATCTGCTATACGCCACCGGCTTCCTTTTTTAATTGATATTTACTCCTTTGAGCCCGAAGATGGGGTAAAGCTTTGGAAAGAGATATTATCATTATCAACACCTGAGATGCTATCAACAGCATCTGTTATTGCTGATAAAATAAAATACGAAGATATTGCCACTATAATTTATACATCCGGAACCACCGGAACCCCAAAGGGAGTAATGCTATCCCATAAAAATATTTTGAGCAATGTTTTAGCATGCCTTCCTTGTTTTCCTCCCGGAGATAATTTAAGGGCCTTAAGTTTTTTACCCTTAAATCATATTTTTGAAAGAATGGTAAGCTACCTGTATTTGTATAAGCGAACATCAATTTATTATGCAGAAAGCCTTGAAGCTATCGGAGAAAACATCAGAGAAATCAAGCCCCACATATTTACCACTGTACCACGAATGCTGGAAAAGGTTTATGATAAAATAATGGCTAAAGGAAGAGAGCTTACAGGTGTAAAAAGAAAATTATTTTTTTGGGCACATACCCTGGCTACCACGTTTGATCTTAAAGATAGGAGTGTGTTTTATAATATTCAATTATCCATCGCTGATAAATTAATATTTAGTAAATGGAGAGAAGCCCTCGGAGGCAGGTTAGTGTGTATTATTTCGGGAGGCGCTGCATGCCAGGCCAGGCTTATAAGGATATTTACTGCGGCTAAAATCCCCATAATGGAAGGCTATGGCTTAACTGAAACATCACCTGTTATAAGTGTTAACAGGTTTAATGAAAAGCTAAGAATGATTGGTTCAGTAGGACCTTTAATAAACGAGGTTGAGGTTAAAATTGCAGCAGATGGGGAGATATTATGTAAGGGCCCGAATGTAATGATGGGGTATTATAAACAACCTGTACTTACAGCTGAGGTGTTCGATAATGGCTGGTTTAAAACCGGGGACATAGGGATGATGGTAAATAATGGGTTTCTAAAAATAACTGATCGAAAAAAAGAGATGTTTAAAACCAGTGGCGGCAAATATGTTGCTCCTCTCCCTATAGAAAATAAACTGAAGGAGTCAATTTATGTGGAAAATATAATGGTAATAGGTGCCGGACAAAAATATGCTGCAGCCCTCATTGTTCCATCTTTTGCCAATTTAAGAGAATGGTGCAAAACCAAAGGTGTTGTTTATACAACCGATGCAGAAATGATACTGCAGCAAAATGTGATTGAAATGTATAGAGACCTTGTGGATAGTTTTAATGATTTTTTTAACTCTTTTGAACAAATTAAAAAGTTTCAATTACTTCCCCGGGACTGGAGTGTGGAAACCGGCGAAATGACTCCAAAGCTTAGTCTTAAACGAAAAGTAATTATGGAAAAATATAATGAAGTTGTTGAAAAAATCTATGGTTGACCTATAGTTTATTTGCTTAATAACCTGACTTATTCCCATTCCTTTTCTTCTAACTTATTTTGCTTTTCTACCCTTGCAGAAATAAATATACTTATCTCATATAAAAATACTAATGGTACAGTCACTATTAACTGGCTGGTCCAATCGGGGGAAGGAGTAATAACTGCAGCCACAATTAATATTACCACATATGCATATTTGCGATAGGTTTTTAAAAACTGTGGAGATATTAAACCAATTTTAGAAAGCACATAAGCCATTACAGGCAGCTCGAAAGCTATACCACATGCAATAATAATATTTGTCAACGTATCAATGTAATCTTCAAGGCTGGGTAAATAAGTTTGTGCGCCCAGGGTTCCTAATTTAAATGAAGCCAGAAAGTTAAAAGTAAAGGGAGCCAGTAAATAATAACCAAAGGCAGCGCCGGCAAAAAAGCAAAGTGAAACCCATCCAATGCTTCCTCTTGAATATCTTAATTCTTTGGGAGATAAAGCCGGCTTGATAAAGCGCCATAGTTCCCAAAATAAATAAGGAGAGGCTACAATTAATCCGCCCATGAAACAAATATTTATGGCAGAAGTAAATGAACCGCTTATTGTATTTATAAGGAGGGGAATCTTTACAGGTGGCATGCAAAGGGATTCGCCAAGATGAAGTGTATGCCCAAGATTACACAATGCCTTATAGGTTATAAAACTTTCTCTTGCAGGGGCATAAATAATATGATCAAATATCCAGTCAATATAAATGAAAATGAAAATGGCTGTAATAACCAGGACTATAAATGAGCGCACAATATGCCATCTAAGTACCTCGAGGTGATCAATAAAGCTCATCTCAGAATGCGCCTCTTCTTCCTTGCCACGGATTTTTTTAAAGAATGATTTTCGTTCAGCTGCTTTTACGCTCAATTTCTTAATTTTCAATTATAAGTACGCAAAGATAATAATTAAGGATTGATACAGTTGATGTAAGAAAAGCTTTGAAATGGGTTTAGTTTGTTCCTCCTATTGATGCTGCTTTTAAAGTTCAACTAACGAACTTTTGCAATAATTTTATATAACAATAACTGGTTCGTTTGTTGGTTATATGGAATATATAAAGTGTGCCCACTATGAAAAAAAGAATGTTAGCATTTCTTTCGCTTCTAACTTTTAATATTGTACTGCCTGTTAATAGCGGGCACAAAAATAATATGTTGAATAAAACATCTGATATACAGTATGATGGCCCTTATGTGCAATACAAAGCTGATATGGTTTTAGTAAAATATATTATGGAAAGCAATGGCACTAAACTTTTAAAAACCGACAGTATTACTTTATCACAGAAAGATAATTTATCTCTGAAGGTGATGACGGACACTGCGGGAAAATCATTTCAGGTGCGGCTAAAGAAGGAATTAAAAAATGAGGAGAGTGAATTTCCAAAAGTGGAAAACCTTTTAGTACTGTCAGATATTGAAGGCAATTTTGGTGCTTTTAGAAAACTTTTAGAGGTGGGTAAAGTAATAAATAATGATATGGAGTGGACATTTGGGAATGGTAACCTGGTACTCGTTGGGGATTTTTTCGACCGGGGCCAGCAGGTAACAGAAGTACTTTGGTTTATTTATTATTTAGAAGAAAAAGCAAAAGCTGCGGGGGGTTACGTTCACTTTATTCTGGGTAATCATGAGATAATGAATCTTAGCGGGGATCTGCGGTATCTTCCTCAAAAATACCTTGATAATGCACTCATCTTAAATCAAAAGTATATAACACTGTATGATGAAAATTCCGAATTAGGAAGATGGCTTCGTACAAAAAATGTAGTTGAAAAAATTGGGGAAATCCTTTTTACTCATGGGGGTATATCGGGCAACATCAACAGGTTGAATGTATCCGTGCCTGAGATAAATAAATTAGCCCGGCCTTATTATGCTGACAGTACTTATAAATATGCAGATAAAAAAGTTGATACCATATTTAGTGATTTTGGCCCCTTTTGGTATCGGGGATATTATGAAAAAAATAATACTGCCATCCCTTTGCAAATTGATACCACTCTCTCTCAGTTTCGCAGTAAGCATATAATAACAGGCCATAGCATAGTAGCCGATACTATAAGTGTGTGGTATAATGGAAGATTGTTTAACACAGATGTTCATCATGCGGAAGGAAAATCAGAGGCTTTATTAATTGAAGGTAACAGGTATTACAGGGTGAATGGAGAAGGAAAAAAAGTGTTGCTGATGGAGGCTAAACTTCCCTAAGAATTTCCTGAGATATTTTTATGTTTACCAACCTGGTAGAATACATGTTGCATTAAACTAAACAAGCCAACCTGTAAAAGTTGGCTTGTTAGTTTAATATTGGATAAATTTATTCCGGAGTTAAATATTCTGCATATGCATAACCTTCTTCACCTTCATCTGTTTTAATAAGCCACCATTGACCATTTGTTTTGCTAAGTAATGTTACAATTGAATTATGTGCCGCCTTGCCCACAATAGGCTGATCGGTACCTGGTCCTTTTCGGATATTGAGATTACTGCTGTCAGTTGTAACTTTTGCTTTAGTTCCTGCCCCGGCAGCTACATTAATATTCATAACCAGGTCACCTGATCTGAAATCGGGGTCAATCCTGTTATAAATATCCCACAGTTTATCCTTTACGGCAGGGGTGGGCGCCTCACCATCAATATACAGAACATTACTCTGTTCCCTAACCTGTAAATTAATTATACCTGCAGTACCTGCAGCCTCTGTTAGTTGTTTATATTTTTCCTGCAAAGCCATAGTTTTAAATTTATTTAATGATTAATTGATTGTCAATTTTCTTAGGTTTCAAGGTGTTCAATGTCATCATTAATTTTGACAACTGGTCTCTTTTTATTTCTCCGGTTAAGGTGACCACCCCATCGTTAACTGACGCTTTTACACCAGGATGATCTTTAGTGGCATCCATAACCCCGGTGGCTAAGGCATCATCACTTGCTACTTCCACTGGTGCTACAGTTTTTACGGCCACTACACAATTGTTAACTACAGATTTTACTCCTTTAGCACTTTTGGCCAGGTCTTCGCATTTTGCTCTGCAGGCATCGTCTTTACATTCGCCACTGATTGTAGCTACGCCATCAGTTACACTAACAGTCATCGGGCCGGTCATGTCAGTATTAGCTTTTAGTTTTTCTTCAACAGCGGCTTTAATATCCGCATCTTTTGGGCCACAGCCAATAATAAACACGGAAGAGATGAGTAAGAGGGAAAATAAAATTTTTGTAATTTTCATGTTTAATTTTTGTAGATGTTATAATTTTTTTAAAAAAGATTGCAACTACTGCGCCACAATTTCTAAATTAAAAATTTGCATAATAGATCATAAACTTTCCATATTTTCATCGGCTCAAAATATTTATTTTAAAAACATATATCATGCTAAAAGAATTATTTGATCTCGTAAAAGGAAACGCTGCAGAAGCTGTTATTAACAATCCCGATGTACCTAATGAGCATAATGACGCTGTTGTAGCTGAAGCTACTAACACCGTGGCTTCGGGCCTGCGTAATGTAGTAGCGGGGGGAGGATTGCAAAGCCTGTTATCTTTATTTGGAGGTGGCGGCAATAATAAAAAAAGTTTATTAAGCAATCCGATTGTTTCAATGATGATGGGGCACTTTGCCGGTAAGCTGATGAATAAATTTAACCTGAATAACAGCCAGGCCAATAACCTGTCGGGCACTCTTATTCCAAATGTACTTGGCAGCCTGATCAACAAAACCAATGACTCCAATGATTCCGGATTTTCACTGGAAAAGCTATTGGGTTCTATCACAGGCGGTAAAAGCGACGAGATTGTGGCACAACAAAGCACAGGCGGAGGCGGTCTTCAGGATTTATTGAAACAATTTACCGGTGGCGGAGAAGGTGGCGGTGGATTAATGGATATAGTAAAAAGCCTTGCAGGAGGTGCACAGCAACAACAGCAAAAAAATGGAGGGGGTGGATTACTGGACCTTATAAAAGGATTTGCCAGGTAATA
>JBDSAQ010000010.1:0-5004 GCA_039922095.1 Ginsengibacter sp.
TGGGCATCTGGCATATAAAAGAGCATGAGCAATTTTTTCTTGAAAAAGTCCCTCTGCACCAAAATATCACTCATACACACAAGCGCCTTCAACACATGGCTGGAAGGCTTTTGCTGAAAGTTTTGTACCCGGATTTTCCTTTGCCTCTTATTTTAATTGCAGATACAAATAAACCCTTTTTGGAAAATGAGGTTTTCCATTTTTCTATTTCGCATTGCGGCGATTATGCAGCGGTTATTATAAGCACAATCAGCAGGGTAGGGGTTGATATTGAATTAGCCACACAAAAAATTGAAAGAATAAAATATAAATTTTTAAATGATAGTGAGCTTGCTATGCATTCTGCTGTCGGTAAAAAATTGCTTACACTTTTTTGGTCAGTAAAAGAGGCAGTATATAAATGGTATGGCGGGGGTGAAGTGGATTTTAGAAAACATATCAATATTGTACAGGATAATATTGATCCGGATGCCGGCACTATTTTGTGCGAATTTTTAAAAGACGGTCATGTCTATCTAAATATCAGTTATACTTTTTTTGGTGATATGTGCCTGGCCTGGTTGGTTACTAAAACCTGAAAGAGAGATATTTCTTACCCATTTCCCTTTTGCAGAGGAGCCAGGGGTAGGGTTATTTTCGTATATGGATTTCAGACTCACATGGTTTAAAAATATTACTTTGCAGGATAACATTTATACTAATAAATATGTCTGAAGAAAAATTTAAAGAACAAATTGAAGATGCTTATTCTTTTAGTGGAAAAAGCATTTTGCTTGGAGGTTCAGTATATGATAAGAAAGCAATTGCCGGCTACAACATTAAGCTGCCATTATCAACTGTTAATCGCCATGGATTGATTGCCGGTGCTACAGGCACAGGAAAAACTAAATCCATCCAGCGTATTGCTGAATCATTATCTGAACAGGGTGTAAATGTTTTGCTGATGGATATTAAAGGCGATGTAAGCGGGATATCAAAAGCCGGAACCGAAAATCCAAAAATTAAAGAACGTATGGATCTGATTGGGGCACCATGGATGTCTTGCGGATATCCTGTAGAATTACTTACCATATCAAATGAAAAGGGAGTGCGGTTAAGAGCCACTGTATCAGAATTTGGGCCTGTATTATTTTCCAAAGTTCTTGAGTTAAATGAAAACCAGGAAGGAGCTATAGCCATTATTTTTAAATATTGCGATGATAAAAAAATGGCATTGCTGGATATAAAAGATTTTCGGGCTGCACTTCAACACTTGTCGGACGGTGAAGGCAAAAAAGAAATAGAACAGAATTACGGCGCAATTTCGCACTCCTCTTCAGGGGTAATTATGCGAAAATTATTAGAGCTTGAGCAACAGGGGGGAGATAAATTTTTTGGTGAAAAATCTTTCGAAGTTGAAGACCTGTTACAAAAAGATAGCGATGGTAAAGCTTACATTAATATTCTGCGCTTAACTGATATACAGGACAAGCCTAAATTGTTTTCCTCATTTATGCTTTGCCTGCTTGCTGAAATTTATAGCAAGTTTCCTGAGATAGGTGATAAAGGTGAGCCTGAACTGGTAATTTTTATTGACGAAGCCCATCTTATTTTTAAGGAGGCATCAAAGGCCTTATTACAGCAACTGGAAACTATAATTAAGCTGATAAGAAGTAAGGGGGTTGGCATTTATTTCTGCACGCAGGCGCCTACTGATATTCCTGATATAATATTAAGCCAGTTGGGTACAAAAATTCAACATGCACTTCGGGCTTTTACAGCCAGGGACAGAAAAGATATTAGGCTCGTTGCCGAAAATTTTCCAATAACTGAATTTTACAAAACGGATGAGTTACTTACTGAATTGGGAATCGGCGAAGCGCTGGTTACTGTGTTGAGTGAAAAGGGAATTCCCACTCCTCTTGTGCATACTATGATGTGTGCTCCACAATCAAGAATGGATGTGCTTACACCGGATGAACAGGCTGAAGTGGTGAGCGCTTCACGAATTGCAAGGGTTTATAATGAAGTAATTGACAGGGAAAGCGCCTATGAGATCTTAAACAGAAAGCTTACAGTTTCTGCAGAAAATAATGCACCAGATATACAGCATGAAAAAAGTGCTGAAACCTCCGGTATTGGCGACACCATCAAGGCAATTGCAAACAGCAGCTTAACCAGAACAGTTTTTCGTGAAGTAACACGGGGGCTGTTGGGTGTGCTGATCGGTAAACCAGGGAGAGCATCTACCCGGAGAAGAACGAATAGTTTTTTTTAATAGAGCTTACTGACTCCCTTCATTAGCACATATGTTCTGTGATGCTTGTTGTCATTACATATCCACCATGGTATAACTAAGATTACAACTTGCACCAGGGCAAAGTTGCTACCAGTTGGTTTCGCAAAATAGCAAGTGGATTATTTCACCATAATAAATTTTAAGTGTAAAGAATAATAATAAAATAATTGCGTTTAATAAGGATACATACACACAAATCGTGGAGGCATGTAATTAAAATCCATTACAATAAAAACGATAAAAATTATGAATTACCTCATTTATGTAAGTTCGGCCACACAACATTTTTCAGATGAAGATTTAAAGGCATTGCTTATTATCAGCAGGCAAAATAATATTAATCTTGGCATAACAGGGTTGCTTTTATATTCTGAAAGTAATTTTATCCAGGTAATAGAAGGGGAGGCAGAGGCAATAGATGGTTTGTACTCAAAGATCAAAAGAGATCCCCGGCATACCGGATTTTTAAGACTTTTAAAAGGTGAGATATCAGAAAGAAATTTCCCTGAATGGTCAATGGCATTTAAAAAAATTTCCAACGAAGATTATTCTATGATAGCAGGATATGAAAGTTTAAAAGGCACTAGCTCACAATCTTTAGATGCACTTGGTAAGCAGCCTGTTTTAATGTTATTAAAGAACTTCCTTAAAATTAATTCTGAAGAAGCAAGATACTCTGTGTAGTTAATATTGCAGTTAAAATAACTGGTTTCAATACTCTGATATTTTTTTCTCCCCGCTTTTAGAAGCGTCTTTTTCCTCATTGTATTTATCCTGGTATTAACTGGGAATAAGCCCCATATTTATTGAATTAAATTAATTAAATGGCGCTCTTATACGTGTCCGCTCAATTTATAAATGGAAGCAGGTCGTCAGAAAATGACGGATTAGAATTTAATTTATTGCTTTCTGTACAGTAGGTAAATGGGAAACCTTTAAATAATCTTGTTGCTGAAGATATCAGGATAATGGGCAACGGTGTTCAAATAGTCGTTCAGCCGGGATCATGTAATCCTCAACCAGGGCCTTATAGAATAACAATTCTTGAAATTGTATATGATTTCTCTTTATAAAAGTTTCGGCTAATATGCAACTGCATGGTATCGTAAATGTTATTCCCTTCATACTTGATCCCACTGTATTTTTTCTTGTTTCAATATCGAAAACAGTAAAAATGGACAGACAATCTGTTCTTTTTCTTCTACTCAGTTTGCAGTATGATATAATCCCTTACACTATCTTCAATACTGATAAGGTTTTTATTTCTTAGACCGGAGAACATGAATCCTGGTTTCATGGCATTTCAGTTGAATTTATTAATACAGTGAGTCTTGAGAACAAATAACATTTTACAACGGGTTTGAAATATAATATCGTCAAAAGAAAATAAGTATAAATTAATTACATACTATCACACTCATATAAACATGAAAATCAAAATGAATTCCCTTAAGATCAGCTTGGCGCTCATCATCCTTCTAATTAGTTTTCAACCCGTGTTCAGTCAAACTGAAGTAGAGCCATGGGGAAATATAACAGGAATAAGAATCGACGGGCAGTTAATGGAATTTGAAAGCAACATAAGTATTGTGCAAAAAGGCTGGTCGCAAATAAAAGCCACATATAAAGAAAGACAACGACCTAAATATTCAAGGAAAGGAGATGCACAAATTATTTCATCAAACCTTGACAGCCTCTCTTTTACAGAAACAGTAACGGATACAGCAAAGAGTTCTGCAAAGGTAAACGTACAATTGATGCCCCAGGCGAATATGTTTGTTGAAGGGATCTATTACACCTTTATGCTTCCCTCCGAAAACTATGCCGATGGAAGTATCCAGCTCAATAATTTAAAACCTGTTAAGTTTACGGCAACAGATATCGCATTTACTAAATACCTCCAATCTCCTGCTAAGTCAATCGAGTTCATTGCACAAAAGCAAGGGTTAAAAATAACTTTTGAAAACCCGGTCAGCATTATTATAAAGCCGGGGGTAGACAACAATAAAAAATTCATCCAGGTATTTATTCCGATGCAGACAGGTAACCTTGAAAAAGGACAAACCATATCTAAAACATTTTTAGTAACGGCATCGGGGCCTGTTGATAAAAAACCAATAACACTTTCACTCAACACAGCAATTACCGGCAGGCCATTTAAAGGATTGGGCGGAAATTTCCGTTTGCAAAATCCAAGGGTTGATCCTCAGGTAATAGATTACTGTCTTAAAAATTTGAGGGTAGTTTGGGGACGTGTCGAAATGCCGTGGCGTCAATGGCAGCCTGCTATAGACAGCAACCCCATTGCAATGGCGAAAGCCGGAAAATTACCTTTACATGTTAAGGAATCAATGGAAATGGCGCAACGATTATACAAAATGGGAATGCCTGTAATTCTTTCCGCATGGCAACCACCGGCATGGGCCATTATTGGCACACCTAAGTTCAGGCCGGGGCCAGATGGCGTTTGGGGCAATCCATTGGACCAAACAAAAGCCAATGAGATATATAAATCCATTGCGGATTATATACAATATTTAAAAGATGAATACGGAACAGAGATAACTAATTTTTCTTTTAATGAATCTGACCTTGGTATTAATGTCCGGCAAACCGGAGAAGAACATGCGAAACTGATAAAAGAACTGGGGGCTTATTTTGTTTCAAGGGGCTTAACAACAAAGCTGTTACTGGGTGATAATTCAGATGCAAATACCTACACATTT
>JBDSAQ010000011.1:0-7892 GCA_039922095.1 Ginsengibacter sp.
CCCCTGATAGTTATAATTGTTCCTGACTTTCCTGAATCCGGAGAAAAAGAATTGATTACCGGAACTTGCGGAATAAAATTAAAAAAACCGGAACTTAAACCAGAGCCAAAGGTATTGGTAACCTTAACACTGCCGAAGGAGCCAACTCCTACGATGGCTTCTATAACAGAATCTGATTGTACAGTAAAGGATAATGCAGCAGTATCTCCAAATGTTACGCCGGTAGCGCCGGTGAAATTTATTCCTTTTATAGTGCATACCGAATTATAAGATGCTGATTGAGGATTGAAGCTTGTTATTTTTGGAATATTAAACCCTGGCATAAATGCGGCGCCACTGGCTGATGAAACTTTTAAAGTGCCAAACGAACCTGGTGCTGTTACAGCTTTTATAACAGAATCGGAAAGGATAGTAAATGAGCTGGCAGCAATCCCCTCAAATGTAACCCCTGTTACACCAGTAAAGTGATTACCCCTGATCATTACAGTAGTGCCGGGAGGGCCGCCCGGAGGCAAGTAAGAGTTTATAGACGGCCCTAAATGTGTAAATCCATCTAGAAAACCATAACCCCCATCATTTGTTATGAAAACAGAACCGGAAGCTCCTTCACCTACCGTTGCAGCAATAATTGTATCCGAGATTACAGTAAAAGCTTGCGCAGGTATACCTCCAAAATATACTGCTTCAGTGCTACTGAAATGAGACCCCTTAATTGTAACATTTGTGCCAATTGAACCTGTTGAAGGTGCAATGGATGTAATTACAGGAGAAGGCAAAAATATAAATCCGGGTTTTGAAGCTGAGCCGAGATTAGTTTGTACAGTTACATTCCCGGTAGAGCCGGTATCTACTGTTGCATATATTAAACCAGGGGTTACTGAATTGAAATAAAGTGCGGGAGTACCTCCGAATTTTACAGCAGTTACATTTGAAAAACCGGTACCATTAATAGTAATAAATTTATACCTCCCGCCGCTTACAGGGCTAAAGGAATTAATTACCGGTTGCGCATAAGTTTCGCTGATTGAAAAAATGAGCAACCATTGCATTATAAATGCAAAGCAGTTTAGTTGGGTGCGGCGTGACAAGATGAATCAAATATATAAAATACGTCCCATTAAAAAGTAACAAAATCCAATGCCTGGGATTTCTATGATAAAACAAAACTACTTCAAGCTACTTTTTTCACATATAATTACTGTTTATTAACAACTGCTATTACCCATACTACAATTTATTTTTTGCTGCATTGAGTACACTCATTTTACTTTTCCTTTCTCCAACTTTTCCCAATACATTTTATTTAAGAATAAATGTTTGAAGTATTATTAAACTACAAATTAACCCACCGTTTTTCGCTATACTTCCAAAGCCAAACCCCTGTTGCAAAACGTGCTGATGACTGCATCCAAGGATATACATATTCAAAAACAAAATCCACTGGCTTTATTACAGATTTTAATCCCATATAATTACCCATAAAATAGATAATACTAAGCACACCATAAAATATAAAGCAACCGCCAATTATTTTGGCTAATAGATTCCCGCTGAGCAATGGAATACCAATCAAAGTGGACCCTATGCCATAACTAAACCATAACAAAAAATACATGCTTTCTTTTACGCCATCGCTTCCGTACAAATTGGTATATATTCGCCTTTACATGTCTGGTTTTAAAATCAGATGGACAGACACAAAGTTCAATTTATAAGGCGATCTCGCTTATTACGAATGTTCCAACATACTATACAAGCTTTGAAAAAGGAAAAAGTAGCTTTACCACTTTAAATAAACAATATGATGTATGGTATACAGCAATTATTAAATACGACACCTCTGCTATACCCTTTTTAATTAATTTAATTACCGATACTACGCAAACAAGTATAGTAAGTTCATGTTCAAAAATTAAATTCAAGATTGGAGATATCGCCGTTCTTTTAATAAATGACATTGAACAGATTCCATATGCAACTGTGACAAATTCTCAATGGTGCCTTATCGACAAATGCGGAATTTTGCCTCTGGGTTTTATGTTTTATTTAAATGACTATCGGGAAGAATTTAAATTGGAATATGAACAGTATTTTCATAGCAAATTAAGAAAGGACATTTTAAAATCTATGTGAACTATTAATTGCAACCGGCAAGCATATATCAATGACAGAACTTATTCCGATAATAAATGAAATTGTGAAGTATGGACTTCAACCTAACTTGACAGTTACTGACCGGGACAAACTGTTGGAAAGAAATCTTATAAAAATTTATAACCTGTATTTTGATATTAATTTTGAATTTGACAAAAATGACTTTCCCGACTTTAGCAAACAAAATCTGCCAAACATCAGACGGAACGTTCAAACGAACTTTAAAGAATTTGGATTTTATAAAACTATACTTGACATTAACGACATTGACAACTTAAAAGGCAACGCAATTGGTGACGCAATTGACGACATAAGCGACATCATACTTGACTTATTGGAAATTAAATAGCGAATAGAAAATAATTGCCTGGCTGATGGGCTTTGGTATTTTGAACTAATTTTTCGCAGTCAAACACAACAACATGTTCTGGACTTACTCAACTATATGAAACAAAAAGGTGAGTAAAAAAATACAAACATAAATGGAAAAAGAAATAAACTATATTGGAACAATACATTCAGAACTTAAAAGAAATGAAGATTGCCCCTTACTTGAAAATGAAGATGCGCCAGAAGCAACCGTTGAAATATTTTCAAAATTTTCTGAGGGAATTAAAGATATAAAATCAGGGTCTCAAATAATTTTGTTCACTTGGTTACACAAAGGCGATAGAAAGGTTTTGAAAACGAAACCCCGTAATAACGCAGCTTCAAAATTAACAGGTGTTTTTTCAACCCGTTCACCAGACAGGCCTAATCCGATAGGAATTCATTTTGTAACTGTAACTTCAATTTTGAATAAAAATGAGTTCAAGGTTTCGGCCCTTGAGGTTTTAGACCAAACACCCATAATTGACATTAAGCCAAACTTAATAAAGCAAGTTTAAAACACCGGTATGCTGGCTTATAATAGCTAATCGGCTTTTACTTGTTCAACATAAATTAATAATAATAAGAACGACCACTATGCTTAAACAAATTACTATCCCATCATTTTTTATTCTTACTTTATTTTCCGTGGTTATCCAGGGCTGCAGTAGTAATGAAGGAAATGGTGAACAAAGCAAAGAAGAGTGGGTATCACTTTTTAATGGCAAAGATTTGACTGGCTGGGATATCAAAATAAAAGACCATCCTCTGAATGAAAATTATAAAAACACTTTCCGGATAGAAGATAGTATGCTCCGGGTGTCTTATAGTGACTATGAAAAATTTGATAACCAATTCGGTCATCTTTATACACAAGTGCCATATTCTTATTATAAATTAAAACTGCAGTATCGTTTTGTTGGCGATCATGTTGCAGATGCACCAATTTGGGGAGATAGAAATAGTGGTGTAATGCTGCATTCACAATCTGCAAAAAGTATGGAGCTGCACCAGGATTTTCCGGTTTCCCTGGAGTTTCAATTTCTTTGTGGCAATGGAAAAGATACAGTGCCAACAGGCAGTGTTTGCACACCCGGTACTTATATTAATTTTAACGGAAAGCCTTTTTTGGAACACATTGCCACATCCGTCAGTAAAACTTATTTAAAAAACGAATGGGTAAGTGGCATAGCTGAAGTGTATGGTGATTCTCTTATACGATACATCATAAACGGGGATACAGTTTTAACCTACTCAAAGCCCATGATAGGCGAAGGTTTTGTAAGCAGCGCACATTCGTGGACTCATGCTGGTATTACTGATTCACTCTTTTGGATAAACAAAGCCGGAACTCCATTAAAGGAAGGCTACATTGCTTTACAGGCAGAAAGCCAACCCGTTGATTTTCGCAGGATAGAACTGCTGAATCTTGTGGGTTGCACTGATCCAAAAGCAAAAAATTATAAAGATTATTATATTAAAGCGGATAATGGCAAATGTAAATACTAACATTGTTGTCCGGCTAAAATGTTTTCAATTTTATGAAATGCTTGCTGATAAAGCGTTCTACATCCCTCTCCTTTGCCCGCCCGTGCCGGTACGGACGGGGAGAGGGGTTAGGGGTGAGGTCAACACCAGCAAATAATTAATAAGCTTTAGCCGTCAAGTGATATCTTTTTAAAAGAGAAAATTAAATGAGTATTCTATCTCAAATATTAGAACATAAAATAGTTGCCATTATCCGTGGCGCTAACCCGGATGATGTGCTTAAGATAGCCACAGCGCTGCATATTGGCGGGGTAAAAGTGTTAGAAGTCACAATGAATTCAGTTAATGCTTTAGAAGTTATTAAGGAACTATCAGCAGCTATGAAAGATAAAATGCTGATTGGCGCAGGAACAGTGCTTGATGCAGAAATGGTAAAGCAGGCCGTAAGTGCCGGGGCACAATTTATTATTTCTCCATGCCTTAATATTGAGGTTATTAAAATTGCAAAGCAACTTGGCGCAGTAAGTATTCCCGGCGCTTACACACCTACTGAAATAGTGAATGCTTACAATAGCGGAGCAGATATCATCAAGGTTTTTCCGGCTTCAAACGTAAATTATATTAAAGAGATACGTGCCCCTTTACCACATATACCATTAATGCCAACCGGGGGAATAACCCTGGAGAATATTGAAGAATATAAAAAAGCCGGGGCCGTTGCCTTTGGTATTGGATCAGCGCTTGTAAATACAAAACTGGCAGTAACGAATGAGTATTTAAATGAATTAACAGAAACGGCTAAAAAACTTGTAGAGATTGTAAACACAAATTAAAAATGTAGACTAAGCCAATACAGAGCTAAAAGCTCCTCTCCTTTGCCCGCCCGTGCCGGTACGGACGGGGAGAGTGGTTGGGGTGAGGTCAAAACAACACCATGAAATCATTCATTTCTTTTAAACATCCCCCTCTAGCCCCTCTCCCTCGGAGAGGGGTTGGGGTGAGGTCAAAACAACACAATGAAACCATCCCCTTTCCTGCTTGCCTTTGTTAGTTTACTAATATCAACATTTTCCTCGGCTCAGAATTTTGATACAGTTCAAATTAAATCAACAAAACTTACTGAGTCAGTTTATATGCTGGAAGGCAGCGGCGGAAATATTGGAGTGTGTATCGGCGCAGATGGAACATTTATTATTGACGACCAGTTTGCACCACTTACAGATAAAATAAAATCTGCAATAGCAAAGCTCACTGATAAGCCGGTTCAGTTTGTTATAAACACTCACTGGCATGGCGACCATAGCGGGGGCAATGAAAACTTTGGAAAGAGCGGATCAATAATCGTATCCCAGGAAAATAGCCGTAAACGTATGCAGGCCGACCAGGTTATGGGTTTGCCTCCACATCCGCAGGCAGCTTACACTTCAGCAGGCTTACCAAAAATCACTTTTACACAGTCAATGAATTTTTATTACAATGGCGAAACAATTTTTATCTATCACATTTCAGATGCACATACCGATGGCGATGCTATTATTTATTTTCAACAATCTGATGTGCTGCACATGGGAGATGTTTTTGTGAGGTACGGATTTCCATTTATTGATGAACCAAATGGAGGAAATATTAATGGGATGATTGAGACAATAGATACTGTTATCAGCAGGATAAATGATAAAACACAAATAATCCCCGGCCATGGCCAGCTATCTTCAAAAAAAGACCTTGTAGATTATAACAATATGCTCAGAACAATAAGAGACAGGGTGAAGAAACAAATGGATGACGGCAAAACAATGGAGCAAATAATTGTCGCTGATCCTGTAAGCGGCCTTGTAAAAAAGGGATCGAATATCAATGATATTATTAAAGTAGTTTACAACAGTATTTCAAAATCAAAAAAGTAAAGCCTTTGTTTAATCAATCTAAATGGGGGTTATTAAAACTAAACACTTTGGTCGGTGACGGTACCGGCCGTGGGGGTGGTTCAAAGCCCCCTCTCCCTCGGAGAGGGGGTTGGGGGTGAGGTCAATTTAATGAAAACATTAAAACAAAATACAAAACCTGGCTTTATTCGTTACAGAATGCTTGCTTTCCTTTTTTTGAATGTGGTTATTAATTACATGGATCGCAGCAATATTTCTGTAGCAGCTACCTCATTAACCGAGGAGTTTAATTTATCCTCTGTTCAATTAGGTCTTATTTTTTCTGCTTTTGGATGGACGTATGTAGCCTTACAAATTCCCGGGGGTTTACTCACAGATCATCTTGGTCCACGATTATTATACACCCTTAGTTTAATAGGCTGGTCGCTGGTTACATTGATGCAGGGATTTGTAAATGGCTTTGCTATGTTATTTGGACTTCGCCTTGCAACAGGCGCTTTGGAAGCGCCGGCATATCCTATTAACAACCGTGTGGTAACCGCCTGGTTCCCTGATAATGAACGGGCCTCAGCTATTGCTGTATACACATCAGGCCAGTATTTAGGCCTCGCATTACTAACACCAGTAATGACAGCTATTCAATATTATTTAAGCTGGAGAGGGCTATTTATTATTACCGGTGCGGTGGGTATTGTTTGGGGATTAGTTTGGTATTCATTTTATCGTGATCCATTGAAACATAAAAAGGTTAGCAAGGCAGAACTTGATCATATTGAAAACGGTGGCGGAATAATAAATTATGAAACTAAAAGAGACAGTGCTGATAAATCTAAGTTCACATGGGGAAATCTAAGGGAAGTTTTTTCTCACCGCAAGTTATGGGCAATATATTTCGGCCAGTTTGCTATTAACTCCACGCTCTGGTTTTTTCTAACATGGTTTCCTATCTACCTGGTAAAGTATCGTGGATTAAGTTTTATAAAGACAGGCTTTCTTGCCTCTGTCCCATTTCTTGCAGCTTTTGCAGGCATTTTAATATCAGGTTTTTTATCAGATTTTTTGGTGAAGAAAAAAGTATCAGCAGATATAGCACGAAAAGTTCCCGTGATAACGGGGCTTCTTTTATCAGTGGCTATTATCGGCGCAAATTATGTTAGCAGTCCCGGGCTGATAATTCTATTTATGGCTATTGCTTTTTTCGGAAATGGCATGGCCTCAATTACCTGGGTATTTGTTTCGTTATTAGCGCCAAAGCATTTGATAGGAGTTACAGGAGGTGCATTTAATTTCATTGGCAATCTTGCCTCAGTAACGGTTCCTTTTTTAATTGGCTTTTTGGTAAGAGATGGAAACTTTGAGCCAGCGCTGATTTTTGTAAGTGCCATGGCAGTTATGGGAATGTGCAGTTATATTTTCCTGGTGGGGAAAATAGAACGGGTAACGATTTAAAACAGTTTTGAAAAGATACTTGTATGCAAAAATTTATCAGTTGCGATTGGGGCACCTCCACATTAAGGCTCAGGTTTGTTGATGCAACAGGTATGATGGTATTGGCAGAAACAGAAGGTTCAGAGGGGATCTCACAAACATTTAATTTGTGGAAACAAAGCGGGAGGAAAGAGGATGGAAGATTACATTTTTATCAATCTATTTTAAAGAAGCATATTGTACAGTTGGAGGAACAATTAAATTTTTCTTTACCGGATATGCCATTAATTATTTCAGGCATGGCCTCCTCAACTATAGGCATGATGGAACTACCTTACAAAGAAGTACCGTTTAGTATAGATGGGCATGATCTTGTTTTAAAAACTATTGAAGAAAGCGAAGATTTCAGACATCCGATTTTGATGATCTCCGGAGTAAGAACAGCCAATGATGTAATGCGTGGGGAAGAAACGCAGTTAACAGGATGTTTGCATAGCGATGATGAAGAAGATCAGATTTTTATTTTTCCGGGAACACATTCAAAGCATGTTAGCGTAAAAAAAAAAC
>JBDSAQ010000012.1:0-4776 GCA_039922095.1 Ginsengibacter sp.
ATAATATGGATCCAGATGAATTATAATTCAGGGTTTGCGAGGGCTAATAACGAAGGCATTCGTCAATCAACGGCCCCGGTAATTCTGTTATTAAATCCCGATACCCTGCCAGATGACAATTCTATTGAAAAATGTTATTTTCAACTCATACAATCTGAATATGTTGCTTGCGGAGTACAACTATTGAATCAGGATGGTACACCACAGATATCAGGCAATTATTTTATGAAAGGCGGGTTAAACCACTTACTGCCTCTGCCATATTTAGGCATTTTTTTTAGATGGATTGCTATTTTATTTAAAGTTAAAAAGCCAAATGTATCTGAAACTAAAATTGAAGTGGAAGTTGATTGGATAAATGGGGCATTTTTAATGGTAAAGAGAATGGCGATTATAAAAGCTGGGCTGCTTGATGAAGATTTTTTTCTTTACGCTGAAGAAGCAGAGTGGTGCAGCCGGTTACAAAAAAATGGAAAGCTTTGCATTTATGGGAATATAAATATTGTGCATTTACAGGGCGAAACTGCAAATGAAACTTTTGCTTCATCAGGTAAGGGGTACAAAAATGTTTTTGACAGAAAGGGACTGCAACTTATGCTTTCAAACGTGGTAAGGATCAGGAAGCAATTTGGAGTTGCCTGGTTTCTTTTTATTCTGACTTTATATGTAGTTGATATTCCTGTTTTTTTTATAGGCTATATTCTTACTAAACTGTTTTTTATAAAAAGTTACACGTTTAAAAGCTTTCAGCAATACACAGTAAATATTTTTAGGTTATTAAAATTCACTTTCAAGATTGTTCGCAACGAGCCTTTTTTTTACAAGGTACTATGAATGGATTTTCTTCTGTAAGAAAAAAATATTGCGGCAATTATAGATAATATTAAAAATATATTACTCCAAATGGTAATGGTTCTGCCGATGGCAAATGACTTTGGTTCAAACCTAAACTCAATTTCATGCCTGCCCGCAGGCAAACTCATTCCTCGCAGTATATAGTTAACTTTTACATAGGGAGATTTTTTACCGTCAATATATGCATCCCATCCGTGGGAATAATATACTTCACTAAATACTGCAAACTGTGGTGTGATGCTATAATAATTGTAAACAATTTTATCGTTTAAATTTTCTTTTAAACTAATAGATGCAGTAGAATCATACTGCGGTTGGGTTTTAATTTCAGGGGCAAATAATTTATCGATAACAACAGTATCTCTAAGATCAGTGTTATCTAATGCGAGCATCTCCTCATCAGCATTATTTACATATTTAATTCCTTTTACCAGCCAGCAATTGCCGAGTGCCTCAGAATTTAGCTGAGCAACTGGTTTGCCGGTTGCCGGATTTTGAACAATAAAATATTTAGTATTGAGCATATTAAATACCCTCATGTTTCCTTTGCTAAGCTGGTGTTCAATAATATCCTGGTATAAGCCAAGTTTTGCAGGATGATAGCCACCTACAGAATTGTGATGAAAAGATGTACTGGCATCATTAAATGCATCTACAGATGAATTGAATACCCGGAAATTTGCATGACCCGGATCTTTTAAAATTTGCTGATCAGCTTCAGTAGGGGTAAAAACCGATTCAAAATCACTGTCTTCTATAAAATTTCCCTCATTCAGGTATCGAAGGTCAACACCAATAAGATCAAAGGTTGTAAGAACTGTCAATCCTCCTATTAGAAGTTTTGAATTAATTTTTTTCTTTACAAATAAGCCGGTTAACACTACGGCTAAGGCAATTAATAAAATTGTTCTTAAAAGATCACCACCCATAAGACCTTTCCTGTCAGTATGCAAAGCTGTAACTAAATCTCTGCTAAACTGATCTGCCTGTTGCTGTAGTTCCGGTGGTGGTTGTTGCCCGGCAGGAACCTGCTGAAGCATACTTTGCCTGAACTGCTCTTTCAGATTTTTATCTTTTGGTCCGCTAAAACCTGCTGTAAAGTAAAATCCACAAAGTAGGATCAGGATTACGCCACTAACTATTGCAGATAGCTTTAACTTCTTCCATGCCAGATCCATATCGGTTTCATCCACCAGTTTATTAACTGCCAATACTGCAAGAAAAGGAAAACAAAACTGAGGTAAAACAAGCGCCATAGAAGGAGCTCTGAATTTATTATAGAAAGGAAGGTGGTCAAATAAAAAATAATTAAATGCCTGGAAGTTGCTTCCCCATGCGAGCAAAATTCCAAAAATAGCTGCCCCCAATAACCACCATTTGTGCCAACTCTTAAGATAGAGGATACCGAAAATAAAAAGAAAGCATACCACACAACCGAGGTATACAGGTCCGGAAGTTAAGGGTTGCCCACCCCAATATGAATTACCATTGGCCATCTGTAAAGCATTATCTTCCGATACACCTACATCCGCTAATTTTTCAACAAACTTTGAAGATGAATTATGTTCCCTTCCTCCGTTACTTCCTCCATAAATTCCGGGTATGATGAATGTGAAAGTTTCAGGAATGCCCACACTATAAGTAAAAGCATAATCTTTATCCAGACCCCCTTTGGTTTTAACATTTTTATCTTTTCCCAAAGTTAGTTGCGATTTTCCCCCACGCATTGATTCTTTTGCATATTCATAGGTAGGAAAGTTAATTACAGCCGTAGTTGCAAGACCCAACAGTCCTGCTGCCAGGCCCAGCAAAGAAGCTTTAATTGCCGGAATAAATTCATTTGTTCTATAAGAATGAATAAGAAAAGCTATTGTAAAAAAAACAGCAATGATTAATGTATAATACACAATTTGCAAATGGTTTTGCGCAATAAGCAGAGTGGAAATTAGAGCGGTAACAGCAAAACCTGTCCAATATTTTTTTTGAAATAATAGTAATAAACCTGCAAGCAGGGAAGGCAGGTAAGCTATACTCATCATTTTTGTATTATGGCCTACAGCAATTAAAATTGGATCATATGTGGAATAGGCATAAGCAAGCCCCCCAAGAATGCTTATCCATGGATTTATTCTGGCAACAATGCATAAAATATAAAAACATATACAAGCAAGAAAGAAAAAATTAATTGGTGCCGGAAAACCAAAGGTTAGAAATGGAGCAATGTGATTAACCTCTATACCTATGCGTGAATCAAAAGCAATCTGATACGCAGGCATCCCACTAAACATGCTGTTGGTCCACAAAGGATAGAAACCATATTTATCATGAAATTCGAAAGACTGCTGGCTCATCCCACGCCAGCCTTGCGTATCACTCTGCTGAACTACTTTACCCTGTAAGGCAGGCTTGCAATAAACTATTGCAACAATTACAAATACTGCAACTGCAATTAAATGGGGAAGAATTTTTTTAAACTTTGTTGTATTCATTACCGAAGCTCTGTTTAGGTTAACAAAGTAAAAGTTTTTTTTAATTAGTTATCTTCAGTATCTTAATAATTACTCTTGCAAACCTTAAGTAAGTGGCAAAAAAATAGCTGCGATTAGTTGCAGCTATTTATAAAATAATTGTAAATCAATTATGGATTAGTGTCTGTTTCTGTAGTTTTAGTATAAGTAACTTTATCAGTGGTACCAGCTGATGAGTTATTGCTGCGAACGAGCGCTACGATCAGAAGTAATAATACTGCACCCCCTACAACCCATGCCCATGGCTGGGTATACCATGTGTGTTCTTCAGAAGTAGTAGTGGTGGTAGTTTGTGAGGAGGATACTGAACTGTCCTGGGCCCAGGCTATTGCCTGGTAAAGAGTAAGTAAAAATAAGGTTACAATCGTTTTGTAAGTTGCTGCTTTTGTTAACTGTTTCATTTCTATTGTTTTTGTAGTTAAAAAAATAATTATAATGATCCTGATTAGAGCATATTTACCCCCACCAACAACTGCGCCAACATAATTGCAAATTAACTGTACAACGATGTCAGTTATAGTTGAATGTACAAATAAACAATAATACAAGGTAAAATGAAATGTAATCTCCGGAAGTATGAATTTTTAATTATTTTTGATTGCACTAAATGGTGGTTGTAGCTCAGTTGGTTAGAGCATCAGATTGTGATTCTGAGGGTCGTGGGTTCGAGCCCCATCATCCACCCAAAATTTTTGAGAGAATAGTATTTTATCTTTCAAAAAGCACAATGTACTTATTTAGGTAGTTTGATTTCTACCACTTGATGTGTAACAAATAAACTTGTTGGTAAAAATAAATCTGTAAATGCCCGCCTTTCAAAAAGAATCATTATTTTGTTATTTATTCCAGCCGATATTTCCTTAAACTTCCTAATAATATCTATTATTCTATTGGATAACCCACGTTGAACTAATCGGAAAGCTAGTAAGTAATCTCATCTTAAGAGTAAACACTAATTAAAGATGTTGAAGATAATAACATGTTGAAGATAATAATTTGAGGCTCCAAATAATAAACACCTCAGAAGAACTATAGTTATATTAACAAACAAACATCATTTTAAATTATTAAAAATTGAAAAAAAGAATTCTATCCATAATGCTTATTGTAATTACTTTTCAAGTAGTTACAGCCCAGACTCCCAACTTACATACTTATCCGGACACTATTACAATACCACGGAACCATGCCGACAAAATGCCATCCAATGTAATACTTAAGGCATCAGGCATAACTTCCAATATAATCACTGCCAAACTACATGATAAAATGAAGTTCGTTATTACTTCTGCTCCATCTGATAGATATTTAGTTTCCAACATCCCGCCCACAGTAAGCATCATTACTCCTGTAAATAATCAAATCACCCGGGGGCCTGTAAATTTGCAATTGC
>JBDSAQ010000013.1:0-5424 GCA_039922095.1 Ginsengibacter sp.
AATAAAAATAGTTATTCTACGTTTTTTAACTGATGCTTGCCTTTCATACAGCAGTTTGAACATCTTAAAACCTCCTCACTATGAGGAGTTTTTTTATTGGGGAATTAGTATTGCTGCCAAAGACAGACAGCGTTGTATACCACTTTTGCTCCCGATTTAGTTTGACATGAAAATGAAAGTAAAAAGGGATGTTTGCATTGATGCAAATAACTTTTACCTTTACGCTGCAGGCCTACATTTATCCTCTATAAAAATCATCCCACACAATCCATTGAATTAAAATTTGCAGAACCAAAGCCGCTGCATGATTTTATATTAATCTTCCTTTATTCGTTAAGCCTGACCGTTTTAGCAAGAAGGGCATTTATAAAACAAAACTCCTAAAAAAATGAAATAGCCCGTCATAAATGAAAATGATACTCGGACTTACTATTGCAATATTGCTGACATGCAGCTATGCAATATGTCAACCGGTAATAGGAATGGGTGCTGGTTATACAACCGCTAAATCACCGGTAATTAATCTACAATTCGGGTTTAAAGCAGGCAACAACTTAATTTATTATACCCAGTTAATACATACTACAAGAAACATAAATGCCCCGCAATTATTAGGGTTACGATATGGTTATAATATTTGTGATTTTCAATTAAGTGCCGGCTTAGATTACCACCTGTTCGGAAGGGAATATAAAGCCGGCAAACATGAAGAAGGCTTTCATTATGGCTTTGGTATAACCAAATACTTTAAAAGTTTTCCCCTTAAAGTTGATGCCGGCATGAGTGGGAAATATATAATTGCTAACATAGGCTTTTATAAAGTTTTAGAGAATTAATAGCCCTATCCCCTATCTCAGGAACCAGATCAAATGACAGATTATAACGGAATGTAAAAAAAGAGAAATAAAAAAAACCCCGGGCTATCATCCAGGGTTTTTTTCCTCTATTATCTTGTAACGCCTTAGTTTACAAACTTGTCATCGGCGGTATCATATTTACTCTCGTAAATTTTTACTTTATCAGCCATATTTAAGCTGGTATATATTCTTTGCATAAGATCTACTACTGATTTATAGCGTGATTTATCAGATTTTTTATAACCGGCTTCCAAACCTGATAATGCTTTCTCTGTATATGGGATAGCCTTGGTAAAATATTCCTTAGCCTGGGCATTCAGGTCGGCTTTTGCTTTTACATCTTCGGGTTTAGTTCCTTTAATATCCCTCATTTTATCTTTGAGACCAACCCCGGAATTAAAATAGTATTGACCATATAGCCAGTTAGTGTTTATATAATCAGGGTTTAATTTTGCTGCAACTTCTAACTCGCTGCCAACCGTTTTTAAAAGCTCTTCCTTATTATCAATCTTAGTTCCGGCATCGCTGTTATACACATAATTAAAAACTTCATTGGCATAATTAAAATGATACAATAAGCTGTCAGGATATTTGGCAACTATTTCGTTATAGGCTTTAAATAATGCAGGCTGATCTTTTTTCATCCTGTAATAATCAAGCATTACAGCATCAAAATAATCGTCTTTAGGAAAATATTTTTTACCAAGGTTAATGTATTTTAAAAAATTGGTTTCGTCTTTTGCATCTCTGTAATATGCAGCCAGCCACTGGTAAGGCAGGTTATATCCCGAGCTGTCATCTTTAGTTTTGTAGATATTTGCGTCGGCAAGCTTTTTAAAAGATTGCAAAGTCTGTTCCTGGTTGCCTGCATTTATTGCGCCTTTACCAATATTTAAAACCAATGGGGTGTCAATTTCAGACAGCGCCCATTTTTTTGAATAAATATAATTACCTATCTCATTTGCTTTAATAAAATTATTCATTGATACTTCAAAATCAGCTTTACTTTTACTGGCCGCAGCGGTATTAAAAGTCGTTATGCCGGCATCATAATACCCGGTATACAAATCAAATATAGTTTTGTACTGATCCTGCACCATTAACAACAACAGCTTATTATCTTTATCAAGTTCAACAGCTTTTTTAAACGCCTCAAAGGCAACAGCCCTGCCATCCGGAACAAGAGATTTAAACTGCTCATTAGCAGCCATGCTTCCGTAAATTTTTCCTTTATAATATAAGCCCTCAGGATTATTGGGGTTTTTTTCATTATAAGCGTCAACTTCTGTTTTAGCTTTATCCAGTTGCTTTGCCTCTAAATAGCTTTTAACTTTTTTTAGATCCTGGGCAAACAATCCAGTCATAAATAAAAAAAGTAAACCGGAAAGAAATGTCTTTTTCATGGGGATTTATTTAATTATTAATTATCATTATTATTAGCTTCTTCTGTATCATCTTCTTCTGTATCATCTTCTTCTGTATCATCTAATTTTTCTGTATCTGGTTTTTCATCTGTAGGGCCTGCAGGCTCTTCCTCTCCAGTTGTTTCATGTGAACTATCTGCAGAATTATGTTCATCAATAATAGCATTAAGTACCTCTTCAGCGCCATCTTCATTCAACTTGGTAATAGCTGCTATTTCATCCCCATCATCTAATTTTATAAGTTTTACTCCCTGTGTAGCTCTGCCAGCCTCTCTTATAGTCGCAATTGAAGTGCGAATAGTTACACCTGATTTACAGGTTATCATTAAATCTTCCTTTTCATTAACACACAGGATACCAATTAAAGGACCTGTTTTGCCTGTTACATTTATGGTTTTAACCCCCTTGCCTCCACGGTTGGTAACCCGGTATTCTTCAATGGCTGTTCTCTTACCAAAACCTTTCCCGCTAACCACTAAAACATTTGTTGAAATGTCCTCTTTATTTACACATATCATGCCAACCACTTCATCATTTTTCTCATCTACTTCAATGCCCGAAACCCCAATGGCACCGCGGCCTGTAGGCCTTACCTTATATTCAGGAAAACGTATAGCACGGCCGCTTTTAACGGCAAGCATTATTTCTTTTTTCCCATCGGTTAAACAGGCTTCTATCAACTGGTCGCCTTCATTAATAGTAATTGCATTTACACCGTTTTGCCGTGGCCTTGAAAAGTTTTCAACTGATGTTTTTTTGATTGTTCCATTGCAGGTGCATAAAATTATGTAGTGATTTTTTATATATTCCTCATCTTCCAGATTTTTAATATCAATAATTGCCCTAACCTTATCATCCGGCGGAATTTGTATCAGGTTCTGGATAGCCCTGCCTTTGCTTTGCTTATCGCCTTCCGTTATTTGATATACTTTTAACCAAAAGCATCTCCCTTTTTCTGTAAAGAATAACAGAGTGTGATGTGTTGACGCAACAAACAGTTTTTCAATAAAATCTTCATTTCTTGTGGTGCTCGCCCGTGCCCCGCGGCCACCACGGCGCTGCTGCCTGAACTCAGTTGCTGATGTACGTTTAATATATCCCAGGTGCGAAATGGTTACAACCACATCTTCCTCTTCTACCAGATCCTGCAGGCTTATCTCATCATCAAGATAAGTGATCTCGGTTTTCCGTTCATCTCCAAATTTCTGTTTTACTTCCGTGAGCTCATCCTTAATTATTCCGAAGCGTAATCCTTCATCTGAAAGTATATTTTTTAAAGCAGCAATAAGTTTCATTACTTCTGCATGCTCTTCCTTTATCTTATTAATTTCCATGCCCGTAAGGCGCTGAAGCCTTAATTCCAATACCGCCTTAGCTTGTATTTCACTCATGCCGAATGTGGTGATAAGCCCTTCCTTTGCAATATCTGGTGTTGATGAATTTCTTATTAATGTAATTACAGCATCCAGGTGATCAAGTGCAATAAGATAGCCTTCCAGGATATGCGCCCTCTCTTCTGCTTTTCTTAATTCGAACCTGGTTCTTCTAACTACTACTTCGTGTCTGAAATCAATAAACTCTTTAATAAGGTCTCTTAAATTGAATACTTTAGGGCGCCCGTTTATCAATGCAACATTGTTGGTTCCGAAGGAAGTTTGTAATTCAGTGTGCTTATACAAATGGTTTATTACCACCTGCGCCATCGCATCTTTTTTCAATTCAATTACAATACGGGTACCTTCTTTGTTATTGCTTTCATTATTTACATCACTAACCCCTTCTATAACTTTATCATTAATAAGATGACCGATTTTTTCTGTTAATGCATCCCTGTTAACCTGGTAAGGAACCTGCGTGATAATGATTTTTTCACGGCCGGCTTTATTAGTTTCAACAGTAACCCTGCCTCTCACCATTACCCTGCCTCTGCCGGTAAGCAAGCCGGCCTTTACACCTTCATAGCCATAAATAATTCCGCCTGTGGGGAAATCAGGCGCTTTAACAAATTTGATCAGTTCTTCAATATCAATCTCCTTATTATCAATATAGGCCATGCATCCGTCAATCACTTCGCTTAAATTATGAGGAAGCATATTGGTAGCCATACCTACTGCAATTCCGCTTGATCCGTTAACCAACAACTGTGGAATGCGTGTAGGCAAAACCATTGGCTCTTTTGTAGTATCATCATAATTAAACTGAAAGTCAATAGTATCTTTGTCAATATCCATCAGCATGCTTTCAGCTAAACGCTCCAGCCGTATCTCCGTATAACGCATGGCCGCAGGCATGTCGCCATCCTGACTGCCGAAGTTGCCCTGGCCATCAATTAAGGTGTACCGCAGGCTCCACTCCTGTGCCATTCTAACAATTGAATCATAAATAGAAGCATCTCCATGGGGATGATATTTACCCATTACGTCACCTACAATACGGGCCGATTTTTTATACCCCTTGTTATAGGTTACACCCATTTCATGCATACCAAATAAAATACGCCTGTGTACAGGTTTTAGCCCATCTCTTACATCCGGTAATGCACGGCCTACTATAACACTCATCGAGTAATCAATGTAGGCTGATTTCATTTGCTCCTCAATGTTTACAGGAATTATTCTGCCTCTTCCGGGGGCCTGATCTTCTAATTGATTATCTATTGTTTCCATATTTTTTACTGTTTGCAAATATACTTTATTAAGTACATTATTCCTTTGCAGCGCACGTGCACTGATGGCAACTTTTACACAATACTTTAAATTTTGTGGATAAATCTTATGCGTTACAATCCTTGCCCTGACAGAGTTTTAATAATTACAGATATCACTTACTTTTTTATTTGTTATTTTTAAAAACTGACTTTGTAACATGAAACATATTGTGCTTTTTGGGGCAGGTAAATCTGCCACTTGTTTAATAGATTATTTATTAAAAGAAATACAACTTAACCATTGGAAACTGACTGTTTGTGACAGCAATCTGGCTTTAGCACAATCTAAAATTGATAATGCCCAGAATGCATCTGCTTTATCAATATTAGTTGAAAATGACGGGGAAAGAAATAGTTTGATACAATCGGCGGATATTGTTATTTCTTTATTGCCTGCTGAATTACATTTTATTGTTGCGAAGGATTGTATTACTTA
>JBDSAQ010000014.1:0-4557 GCA_039922095.1 Ginsengibacter sp.
AAGTAATGATAAAACAAAAACTTTTTATCATGGCCATTCTTTTACGGCCAATCCATTAGCATGTACTGCATCACTGGCAAGCCTGAAATTGCTTAAAAAAAAAAGATGCATAAAAAATATCAATAAAATAATTTTACGTCATAAGCAGTTTCTTTCAAGGCTTGAAAAAAGTACATTACTTGCACGTGTGAAGAATTTGCGGCAATCCGGAACAGTGATAGCTTTTGAAATTATTACAACCACAAAAGACAACTATCTTAATTCTATAAGTAATTCTTTTACCGCTTTTTGTTTAAAAAGAGGAGTATATCTCAGATCACTCGGAAATACAATTTATGTAATGCCACCTTACAGTATTACAAAAAAACAGTTGAATAAGGTTTATGGTGTAATTGAAAAATTTCTTGAAGGAATGTAAGAATTATTCCCAGCGGAAAACTTTAATAGCTACAGCATACACCACAATGCCCCACAAAACCAATATCCCAATTTCATTTTTTACATCCCAAAGATGTAAGCCCTCAAAAGCCACGCTTCGCATTGCAGTATTTAAATGTGTAAGTGGTAATACTTTCGCAATAACCTGAAGCCATTTAGGAAATGCCTCGATGGAGAAAAATGTTCCTCCCAATAAAAATTGAGGTAAGGTTATAAGATTAGCAAAAGGAGGAATACTGCTGTCACTTTTTGCCAGGCCGCTGACAATAAAACCAAACCCCATAAATACAAGCAAGCCGATAAAGCTTAATACCAGCATTTCCAGAAAAGTCTGGATACCATGAACAAGGGTAAACCCAAACATCAGCCAACCGATTATTATTATAACCACAGCTGTGATCATTGAAAATGTAACCCGGCTGAGGCTCTCTCCCAAAACAATAAATGTTCTGTTTATTGGTGTTGCAAAAAACCTTTTTAGCACCAACGTATTTCTAAGGCTAAAGAACATAAATGCCACACCAAATACCCCGGCACTGAGTAATGAAAACCCTAACTGACCGGGGAGAATAAAGTCTATTGTTTTGTATTCTCTCCCCGGAATATCTTTTTCTCTGATAATTTTAGCCGTTGTTTTCCGGTAAGGGAAGGCTCTTTCGTCCGCTTGCCTTATTACTTCTCCTAATTGTGATTGTAATATTGGAAATCTGTCCATACTCGCAGAAGAAGTGGTTGTTTTAAAAGCATATTGATAAAAGCCATTGCCTGCCGGCGTGGAGTCAATTTCAATGAGAGCTGATATTTTACCTTTGCCAACTTCACTTATTGCCTGTTCTTTGGAAAGATTCCTGATTAACCGTATTGCAGGATTTTTTAAAAGACCGTTTTTTATAAGCACATTATTAGTATCTGCCGGATTAGGCAGCGCAATTTTAACCGTAAAACCGCCACCGCCAATAAAACCAAATACAACAATAAAAATTAATGGAAATATAAAGCTGAAAATAACTGCAGAAGGGCTTCTGAAGATGGCTCGCAGACTTCCTTTTGTAATAGCAAACATTGCTCTTAACTGACTATATTGTTTCATTAACTAAGTTTAAAAGTGGTAAAACTATTGATAAATTTGGAAAGAAAAATTTTGAAACCCGGACAAATGACGTAAATTGTGGGACAAATGACGCATATGGTAAAAAATAAAAAAAGTAAAGTAACACGTTCACTTTATACGCAATCATCTAAACTTTCTAAAGTTGAAGAACCTGTATTAGCTTATCCATCCGCCAAATTTATGCCTTTAATCAAAGAATTTAATTATAAGGAATTTGCAAAAATTGCTGATAAGGTACCGTTAACACAAAAGGAATGGGCCGATATTCTTCACATATCTGAAAGAACTTTGCAGCGCTATGCAAAAGACAACGGGGTTTTTAATTTTAGCGTTGCTGACAGAATCTTGCAAATTGATAAAGTGATTAAGAAAGGTATACATGTATTTGGAAGTATTGATAAATTTATGAAATGGATAAGTGATAATCCATATATGCTGGAAGGCAGATTATCGCTTCACTCTTTAGCAAGCATTGAAGGAATTAACAGGATATTTACCCAATTAGGAAGAATTGAACACGGACTTTTTGCATGATTATTTATCGAATTTCAAACGAAGAATTTAAAGACGATATATCCGGTAATGGGGCTGGTATTAATGGCTCCAGATGGAACTCTGCAGGCACAAGAGTACTTTACACTTCAGAGTTTATCTCTCTATGCATATTAGAATCATTAGTCCATTTGCGACAGAATTATATCCCGGGATATCAATATCTTTTGCATATAGAAATTCCTGATTCTACTGAAGCGCCGGAAATCCTTCTTAAAAAAATTAAAAAAAATTGGACATCTGAGATTTTATATACTCAATGGATTGGTGATGAATTTATAAAAAATAATAAATCCCTGATGCTAAAGGTGCCCTCTGCGGTAGTTCCGGAGGAGCATAATTTTTTAATCAATCCTCTTCATGCAGATTTTAAAAAGGTGAAAATAATTTCATCAGAATTATTGAATTTGGATAAAAGACTCTTAATGCATGAATAAAGTCTATTTATTAATCGGAGGGAATATGGGAGACAGGATGAGTAATATTGATGCAGCAGTAAATTTTTTGGATCAGGAAATAGGGAATGTGATTATCCGCTCTTCTATTTATGAAACTGATGCATGGGGAAACACTAACCAGCCAAATTTTTTAAACCAGGTTATATTGATAGAAACACCCATAGGGGCTGCTGAATGTATGCAACAAATATTTTCTATTGAAAATAAAATGGGAAGAATAAGGGCAGAGAAGAATGATCCCCGCATCATTGATATTGATATCTTATTTTTTAATGATGAAATAATAAATGAACCACATCTTACCATTCCACATCCCCAAATTCAGAATAGAAGATTTGTATTAATACCGATGAATGAAGTTTCTCCACACCTTGTGCATCCTGTGTTTAATCAAACCATTAGTAAGATATTATCTGTATGCCAGGATGAATTAGAGGTAAGGTTGTTAAGCCACCAGTAGATTTTATAATAGTAACATTTCCTCTTTCTATAAAATTTTACTGCCAATATTTTGTGCACACTCATTATTTTTGAACATCAGGAATGAAATATAGCTTCATAACAATAGAAGGAAATATCGGCGCAGGCAAAACTACGCTTGCTCATTTACTAAGCAAGCATTTTAATGCAAGGCTTATATTGGAAGAATTTGCTGATAATCCTTTTTTGCCAAAATTTTATGAAAACCAGCGGCAGTACGCTTTTCCCCTTGAGTTGTTTTTTATGGCTGAGAGATATAAGCAGATGAAAGAGTTTTTGCAAACAAAAGATATGTTTCAAAATGTTACTATCTCTGATTATCTTTTTGCCAAATGCCTGTTATTTGCAAAAATTAATTTACCTGAAGAAGAATTTATTTTATACCAGAAGTTATTCGATATAATGAATCCCCAGATCATTCAGCCCGACCTCCTGATTTATCTTCATGCCCCCGTAAGTAAGTTGCGTGAAAATATAAAGAAACGTAACCGTTCATACGAGCAGGGAATTGAACCCGAATACCTGTTTTCATTACAGGAAACCTATATTCAATACATTAAACAGCATCACGTAAAAACATTATTTATTGATGCCTCAAATTCAGATTTTCTGGGGAATGAAGAGCACATAAAAACAATAATAGATGCAATGAATACTGAACATGAATATGGCCAGCATTACATTAGTCTTCCATAAATATTTTGAATGTTGAATGATAAAAGAACGGATCCATTTACTTCGGTAAAAATAATTGAATACCGTAATTTATTATTTGGAAGATTCTTTTTTGTAATGGGTTTACGAATGTTGGGTGCGCTTGCGGGGTGGTGGATTTATATTTTAACCAGCGACCCATTTGCTATTGGCTTAATTGGCTTATCTGAAGTTATACCTGCATTATCACTCGCATTATATGCAGGCCATGTGATTGATATTAGTGAAAAAAGACGATTAATTTTATGGGGAGTTTTTTTATACCTTTTAGCTGTTATTGTTTTAATATTTCTTTCGGGCAGTTTTACTTTTGATCGTTTATCAAACCACTGGATTGCAATTTGCATTTACGCTGTAATTTTTTGTACCGGCATTATTCGCTCATTTATGGGGCCATTATTTGGGGTTTTGGTAGCATACATTGTTCCCAGGGATCTTTTGCAAAATGCAACCACCTGGAACCAGGGAACCTGGCTATTTGCTTCTGTTTCAGGCCATGCCCTTGGCGGATTCTTAATTGCGGGCACAGGAATTACAGGTACGCTAATCTTTGTTTGTGCTTTAATGGTAATTGCATGTTTCTTTCTTTTACGTTTAACACAAAAGCCTTCAGTAAATATAAAGGGAGAAAAGAAAATATTGGAAAGTGTAAAGGAGGGTTTAAAATTTGTATTTAAAACGAAGGAACTATTAGGAGCAATTTCACTCGATTTGTTCGCTGTTCTTTTTGGTGGTGCCGTAGCAATGGTACCCGTTTATGCAAAGGATATTTTAAAAGTTGGCCCCGAGGGATTTGGACTATTA
>JBDSAQ010000015.1:0-9606 GCA_039922095.1 Ginsengibacter sp.
ACAAAGAGTAAAATTAGCACAGGCAATTTTTAGTGATGTGCCTGTCGTTCTACTTGATGAGCCAACAACAAATCTTGATGAAGACGGAATATTGTTATATAAGAATCTTGTAAATAATTATTGCAAAGAGAGACTATTGATTGTAAGCAGTAATGATAAACAGGAATATGATTTTTGCCATGAGATTATTGATATGAGGGGGTTGAAAATTTAAATTTAATACCTCTGCGCATGATAAATCTTGGTGATTTGAGGTATTAGTTTAATTGTGGGATGTTTTGCAAAATCTTTAAATTTATCTTATTAAAAATAAATTTATGAAAAACATTGCCATTGCTATTACATTAGTTCTTCTTTCACACTTTTCGCTCAATGCACAATTTGTCGGTATTGGAACTGCGACTCCTGCTGAAAAATTGGATGTGCTTGGAAATATTAATTTAAGCGGGGTACTAAAAATTGATAACAGCAGTGGAGTTGCAGGCCAGGTGCTGGTTTCCAATGGAGCATCATCTCCAACCTGGCAAAGTGTGGCAAACCCCCGAATAGGTTTCAGAGTTACCTCTTACTTAGGAAATGTAGTAAACATTCCAAATTTTACTTCTACTCATGTTCCCTATTATTTGTATGCAGGCTTTCCTGATATTAATTTTAATGATGGCAATGGATTCGATAATAGTACTGGCAATTACATTTGCCCTTCAGCAGGTGCTTATTCTTTTGAAGCTCAGGTAAGCTGGCCAAACATAACTGCACCAATTAGCTTAGAAATATATAAAAATGGAACTATTATAGTGAATACACATGATAAATTAATGGAAACCACGGCAACTTATATTCAGACTACCCGCATAAGCGCTTTCATAAAATGTAATGCAGGAGATATAATATCTTTAAATGCATTTCAGGTTTCAGGAGTTGACCAGAGCATTAGTAACAATGCGTCAACTTATTTCCACGGATATAAAATTTATTAAATCATATTTAAGAACAGCTTGTAAGAATACGAGTAAATTTCATCGCCTGCTTGCAATCAGCAAATTTAAATCTGTAAATTTTAAATCAAACCGCTGGCTTAAATGGAAATTGGTGAGGGCGCCTTTAAACAAATAAATACCACTCCTAATGTTTATCTTATACCATACCATATTCTCAAACCCGCCATCATCCGCCATTTCGAGCATTAATGGCATTAAAACATTACTTATTGATTGAGAAGCGGTTCTGGCAAAACCACTTGGTATGTTTGGTACACAATAGTGAATTACTTCATATTTTTTAAAAACCGGAACCTTATGTGTAGTAACATCAGAAGTTTCAAAACAACCGCCATGATCTATACTTACATCTACAATAACGCTGCCTGCCCGCATTTTGCTTACCATCTCTTCAGTAACTACAATTGGTGTTCTTCCTCCTGAGGATGATATTGCTCCAACGGCAACATCACATGTTTTTAATTGCTTTGATAAAATATTTGGTTCTATAACTGAAGTATATAATCTTACTCCGATATTATTTTGCAATCTCTTTAAACGATAAATGCTGTTATCAAAAATTTTTACGCTGGCGCCCATTGCAAGCGCAGTTCTTGCAGCATACTCTCCTACTATACCGGCCCCTATAATTATAACTTTGGTTGGCGGAATACCGGAAATGCCTCCTACCAATACTCCTTTTCCGTTATTGGCATTGCTTAAATACTGGCCTGCAATTAACATAACAGCGCTCCCTGCTATTTCACTCATGCTGCGTACAATGGGATTGTGACCGCTATCATCTTTCAAATTTTCAAAGCTTAATGCCGTTATCTTTTTCTCCATCATTTTTTCAAGAATCTCCTGCTTCATTACCGAAAGATGGATAGGTGAAATGATGAATTGATTTGTTTTTAAGAGAGGCATCTCCTCTTCGCTTACAGGGGCGCTTTTTACAAGAACTTCACACTCAAAAACTTCTTTTTTGGTCAGTACAATTTTAGCTCCAGCTTCACTATAATCTGTATCGGTATAGCTTGCACCAATGCCTGCCTTTGATTCAACCACAACTCTGTGTCCGTTATTGACCAATACACTAACAGCTTCGGGAGTTAAAGCAATCCTGTTTTCCTGAAAAGATGTTTCTCTGGGGATGCCTATATATAACTCTGCTTCCTTAGGTTTTACATCCAGCGTCTCTTCCAATGTTTCG
The DNA here is from genome assembly GCA_039922095.1 of Ginsengibacter sp. GTDB lineage: Bacteria > Bacteroidota > Bacteroidia > Chitinophagales > Chitinophagaceae > Ginsengibacter. The sequence continues at coordinate 2,191 of JBDSAQ010000015.1, forward strand.
TAAGTAAATGAGGGAGACACAAAAGGTTTTAAAGTAGCCATAAAAAATCTGATAAATTTTGAGAGGCGGTATAATGAAAATTAAGAATTAAAAATGATTTATCACTTAAATTTTATTACAAGGTTACGTTCGGCATGATTTACAAGTTCGATAAAAACACTTATAAAATGGAAAGGTAAAATATTTGTAATTTTTTCCGCCCATTCAATAAAGCAAAAATCTCCGCTATCTATGGCATCTTCTACTCCTGCCTGTACAGCTTCATCTGCATCTTTTAAGCGATAAACATCTATATGATTTATGATTAAATCACTTGTTGTTTTGTATTGCTGAATGATGGAATAAGTAGGGCTCGACATATTACCAGTTACACCTATTTGCCTGCATAGTGCATGTATAAAAGTAGTTTTCCCAACCCCCATGGCTCCATTGAAAGCCACGACTTTAAAATTTTTAAGAAAGGGGATTAGTTCTTTTGCTACGCTATCAATATTGTCTAATGAAAAAAGGAGTTGCATATAAATTCGATAACGGTAAATCTACCATTTACACATAAGTAATCTTTGCAAAAGAAAATTTAAAAATTGAAAGCCAAAACGAAAAAGATTGAAAGTGAATCCAGGAATGTTCTTTCAATTATGACTCATTAGGCTTTGGATAAATGAACCTATCAGTGATTTAGATTTTGATAGAAAAGTGTTTAAAATATTTCAAAACTAAACTGTCTGTGAATCCCGATCAACTATCAGGCAGAGGTGAGGTCAATTTTCTCAAGATCTTTTCTGGCAGGGGCTGTTAACATTTCTCCATCCATAGAAAATCTTGAACCATGACACGGACAATCCCAGGTTTTTTCAGCATTGTTCCAGCCTACCACACAATTAATATGTGTACAAGCCGGGTTAACTGCGTGAAAATTTCCATTTTCATCTTTATATAAAGCAATGGAGTGGCCTTCGTATTTTACAACTCTTGCTTCATCTTTGGCTATTTCACTTAGTTCATTAATTTTAGAAGATGAAAACCATTTGCCTATAAATTCCCCAACAACATCTGCAGACTCTTTTACAAAGTTTGCAAAACCAGCCACAGGCTTAATTCTGTTAGGATTAAATATTTTTTCATATTTGCTTGTTCCAGCAACAATTAAATCTGTAAGTATCATTGCTGCAACCTGGCTATACGTGATTCCGTTTCCACCGAAACCTGTGGCAACAAAAACATTATCTCCATTGCCGGGTAAATTACCGATGTAAGGCAAACCATCTGCAGGTTCAAAATATTGTGATGACCATCGAAAAGCCACTTGTTCTATTTCGAAATATTTTTTTAAATAGCTTTCAAGCCTGGTAAAACACATCTCTGTATTTTCTTCGTGAGCAGTTTTATGATCTTCCCCGCCCGCAATCAAAAATTTTTCTCCATCTATTATTTGTGTACGGTAATAATGATATGGTTCATGCATGTCATATGCTAAGGCATCAGGGTAATTATCAGCTTTTAATTTAATTGCCATAGCATAGCTTCTGTATGGAGCACACCTAAAATGAAGCAGGTTAACTCCCGGCGGAACATGAGTTGCATAGATCATTTTACGGGCATTAATAATTCCCCGGCTGCTTTCAATTTCGAGCACATCATTTTCCTTAACTTTTGTAATACGGCATAGTTGTAATAATATACCACCAGCATTTTCATAAGCCTTAGCCAATGCATAAAAATATTTTGCAGGATGAAACTGGGCTTGCCTGTTAAATACAATTGCTTTCTCAAATTCAACTGGTACAGGAATTTTCTCCACCCATTCCACCTCGCAACCTGCTTTTTCAGAGGCTTTAAAAATATCATCAAGTTCCTCAGATTGTTTATCATTTTGCGAAAAAAGATAACCCTCCAGTTCACTAAAATCACATTTAATATTGTATTGAGAAACATTACTTTTTACAAACTCAATGGCAGCTCTTGAAACTTCAGCCAGTAACTGTGCATTATCTTCCCCAAAATTTTTTTCAACTATATTATAGGGACTATCCATAATTGTGTTCAGATGCGCTGTAGTGCCACCGGAAGTTCCAAATCCAATTGACCGGGCTTCTGCAAGCATACATTTCATGCCTGCTTTTTGCAAAAGCAAAGCCGTAGTAATCCCTGTAATTCCTCCCCCTACAATAAGCACATCATATACTTCACTACTTATGTCGTGCGTTTGAGAAACATAATCAGGGATTTTGTATTGCCATAAACTGGTTAGTTCGCCATCTCTTTTCATAAAATAGTTTTTACTTATACCTCATAAAAATTATGCCTGTTATATCAGTCTGCTAAGCCTGCCCTGCTATTGTGTTGTCTTGTATATTTATGTATGTTTAATAATATATGGTTGAAAGTGTAAAAGAAATATTGAAAAAATATTGGGGCTATGATGCATTTCGTACCATGCAACAGGAAATTATTTTATCTGTTTTAGATGGGAAAGATACACTTGCAATATTGCCAACCGGAGGTGGAAAATCCATTTGCTTCCAGGTTCCTGCTTTAGCTAAAAAAGGGATATGCCTGGTAGTAAGTCCATTAATAGCTTTAATGAAGGACCAGGTGCAAAATTTAAGGAACAAAGGAATTCCTGCATTATCCATCTATTCGGGGATGAGTTTTGCTGAGGTAAAAAAAACTTTACAAAATGCAGCCTATGGTAATTATAAATTTTTATATGTTTCACCTGAAAGATTGGAATCTGCATTATTTTTAGAATACCTGCCAACGATACCCATTAACTTAATAGCGGTAGATGAGGCTCATTGTATATCCCAATGGGGCTATGATTTCAGGCCTCCGTATTTACGCATTGCAGTATTGCGTGAAGCTTTACCTGGTATACCTGTTTTAGCATTAACGGCTTCAGCAACAAAAGATGTGCAAGATGATATTTGTAATAAGCTGTCATTTAAAGGTGATCACCATAGATTTCAAAAATCATTTGAGCGGCCAAATCTTTCTTACAGTGTATTTAATGTTGCAGCAAAACAAACTAAGCTTTTAGAAATTTGTAAAAATGTAAATGGAAGTGGAATTGTTTATTGTAAAAGCCGGAAAGGAACAAAAGGAGTTTCAGAACTTTTAATTACAAATGGCATCAATAGCGATTTTTATCATGCAGGGTTATCAAATGAGGAACGTAATAAAAAACAGGAAAGCTGGGTAAAAAATGAAATCAGAATAATTGTTTGCACTAATGCATTTGGAATGGGTATAGATAAGAGTGATGTAAGATTTGTAGTACACTATGATGTGCCGGACGCCGTGGAAAATTATTACCAGGAAGTCGGAAGAGCCGGCAGGGATGAAAAAAAGGCTTATGCTGTTTTACTTTTCCATGATAGTGAGTTGCATGAACTTCAAAAACAATCATCAATTCGTTATCCGCCTGTTGAAGAAATAAGAAAAACTTATAAGGCACTGGCAAATTATCTCCAGTTGCCCGTGGGAATGGGAGAGGGTTTATATTTTGATTTTGACATAAATGATTTTGTAAAAAAATTTAACCTTAATATTCACACAGTAAATTATTCTTTAAAAACACTGGAACAGGAAAATCTAATTGCATATAGTGAGCAATTTTTTATGCCTTCTTCCTTATTTTTTACTACATCTAAAAATGATCTGTACCAATTTGAAAAGAGTCATCCTGAATTTGATGCACTTATTAAAGGCTTACTTCGCTCGTACGAGGGCATTTTTGATTACCCGGCTAATATTTCTGAAACCCGTATAGCACACTTTATAAACTCAGATGTAAAGGAAGTAGTATATAATCTTGAAAAATTACAGAGTTTAGGAATTATTGGTTATACCCGGCAAAAGGATAAACCTCAGATAATCTTTTTACATAATCGTTATAGCAGCGAGAATTTATGGATTAATGAAAAAAATATTCATGCAAGAAAACTTGTTTTTGAAAACAGGATAAAAGCCATGCTTACATATATAAAAAAAACATTCGGGTGCCGCAGTAAAATGATCGGTACTTATTTTAATGATACAACTATAAAGCCTTGTGGTATTTGTGATAATTGTATTAACCAGAAAAATCTTATAATTTCAAAAGAGGAGTTTAGTAATATTTCTTTTGCTATATATAAATTAGTTGCAGAACAATCTCTAACAGCAGGGGATATGATACCGCACTTAAATTTTCAAAAAAATAAAATTTGGAAGGTGCTTAAATACTTACAGGCGGAAAATAAAATTTTGATGCAAAAAGACGGGAAAATTGTAAGGAAAATTGATATTTAAAAAAAAGGGACCCAGATAGAAATCTAGTCCCGCTTTAAAATCCAATATCCTATGAAAAACCGTTACGAAGATAATGTTCCTTTTTATTAATCCAAAAATTCTGGTAGTTTTTTTTTGAAATCACGTATAAATTTATACACATAAGGTATGAATTTAATAATTTTTTGATTTACAATCAGTTATTTAAACATTAATTACAATTATTATATTATTTGTTTAATAAAAACAAATACTGTTTTTTATATCTGATTTGTGCTGTATTATTCCCTTTCAAACATTTACATATTAGTATTAAGTCCAAAATAATGAAGGAATTTTACTATAGTATTTACCCCTTATCAAGATGGCAGATATTCTGATTTTACTCAAATAGATTTTCAGATTCGATTTTTTATGATTCTCAGTACCTTCTATTGTGTAGCACTAAAAACTCCAATATCTGAAGTTACCATAATTGCCAGGAGATAAATCTTACCCAGTTATCAGCATTATCATATTTTAATTTATTTATTAAGATTTAATTACCTAAGTGTTTAACAAAAACCAAATATCTTTATTATTAAATACTAAATTTTATGGATACCAAAAAACCGAAAGTTCTTCTTTGCGAAGATGATACAAACCTGGGGATGGTTTTAAAAAATTATCTTGAACTAAATGACTATGAAGTAGTGCTTGAAAGAGATGGCAGACTTGGATTAGCTGCCTTTCAGCGTGAAAAATTTGACATTTGCCTTCTTGATGTAATGATGCCAAATATGGATGGCTTTACTGTGGCTGAAGAAATTCGTGAAGTAGACCCTGACATGCCTCTATTTTTCATTTCTGCAAAAACAATGAAGGAAGATATTATCCAGGGCTATAAACTTGGTGCTGATGATTACATTACAAAGCCTTTTGACAGTGATGTATTGCTGCATAAAATAAAAGCTATTTTAAAAAGAAATGAAGAACTTCATCGGGAAGAAGCTAATGCTGAATATGATCTTGGTAAATATCATTTTAATCCCCGGTTACGGCAATTAACTGCTGATAAAACCACGCAAACATTATCTCCAAAAGAAAATGAATTATTGAAAATGCTTTGCGAGTATAAAAATGATTTGTTGCCACGAGATGCTGCACTAAAAAAAATATGGGGCAGTGATACGTACTTTAATGGCCGCAGCATGGATGTTTATATCGCTAAACTTCGTAAATATTTAAAAGAAGATACTACCATAGAAATAGTAAACATTCATGGCAATGGATTTAGATTGGTTGCACCCTAATTAACAAGGATGACATCTTTTAAAAAGATGTCATCCTAATATGTCATCATTGTTATGTAAACAAAACCTGTTCCCCGCTTCGCCCCGAAGCTTTCTTTCCCAGATGCTCATATGCCTTAGCCGTTACTTCCCTGCCTCTTGAGGTTCGCATTATAAAGCCCTCCTGTATTAAAAAAGGCTCATAAACTTCTTCTAAAGTTCCTGTTTCTTCCCCAACCGCAGTGGCAATTGTGGTAATTCCTACAGGGCCTCCTTTAAACTTTTCTATTATTGCAGATAAAATACGGTTATCCATTTCATCTAACCCATGCTTATCTACATTAAGTGCTTTTAAAGCATGCTGAGTAATATCCATATCAATTATACCATTACCGAGAACCTGTGCAAAATCTCTTACCCTTCGCAAAAGTCCATTAGCAATACGGGGAGTGCCGCGGCTTCTGCCTGATATTTCAGTGGCCGCATCTGAAGTAATTTTTGTATTTAAAATTGAGGAAGAGCGAAGAATAATTTTTTGAAGAGTAATAGCATCATAATACTGCAGCCTGGATTTTATACCAAAGCGTGAAAGCAATGGTGCAGTTAGCAAGCCACTTCGTGTGGTTGCTCCTATAAGTGTAAAGGGATTAAGATTTATTTGCACACTCCGTGCATTTGGACCGGTATCAATCATAATATCAATCCGGTAATCTTCCATGGCCGCATACAGGTATTCTTCCACTACATTACTCAGGCGGTGTATCTCATCTATAAACAAAACATCATTGGTTTCAAGGTTCGTAAGCAAGCCTGCCAGGTCACCCGGTTTTTCAATTACGGGACCACTGGTTTCTTTTATTTTTACGCCCAGTTCATTAGCCACAATGCGACTTAAAGTTGTTTTACCCAGGCCGGGAGGGCCATGAAAAAGAATATGATCTAAGGCCTCGTTGCGTAGTTTGGCGGCTTTAATAAAAATGCGCAGATTCTCAATTATCTGGCTTTGGCCTGAGAATTCCTCAATGACCGCGGGCCGAATATTATTTTCAAAATCCCTGTCAGCAGGTGTTAGTAATTCTTTATCGGTATTGAAATTTTGATTAGGCATTTATTACCTTTAAACTGTGTAAAACTAATCATTAAAACTAAAAATTAATCACAATGAAAATAGGTATCATAGGCACTGGAATAGTAAGTAATACAATCGGTTCTGCACTTATTGCTAAAGGGCACGAGGTGAAAATAGGAAGCCGCACCAAACAAAATGAAAAAGCTGCGGAGTGGGTGGCAAAGCATAAAGAAAATGCTTCGCATGGCACTTTTGCAGATGCAGCACAATTTGGTGAAATAATCTTTAATTGTACTAAAGGCGAGCATTCGCTGGATGCTCTTGAGGCAGCAGGTAAAATTAATCTTGCATCAAAAATTTTAATAGATGTTTCTAATCCCCTTGATTTTTCTAAAGGGATGCCACCCACCTTATCTATTGTAAATGATAGCTCGCTTGGGGAAGTTATTCAGAACTCTTTCCCCGAAACTAAAGTGGTAAAGGCTTTAAATACTTTAACCTGCTCTCTTATGATTGATCCCGGCAAAATCGCCAATGGCGATCATAATATTTTTATTTGTGGTAACGATATTGATGCCCGTGAAAAAGTAAAATATTTTTTACATGAAAACTTTCACTGGAAGAAAGAAAATATAATTGACCTCGGAGATATTACAAATGCTAGAGGTACGGAACAGTTACTTCCCATTTGGATTAGATTAATGATGGCATTAGGCACGGCTGATTTCAATTTTAAGATAGTTAGATAATGATCTCAATAGGGAATATTATTATTTAAGATAATAATATTAAATAAAACGGTAA
>JBDSAQ010000016.1:0-11041 GCA_039922095.1 Ginsengibacter sp.
ACTTGGCTTGAGTTAAAAGAAAAATTACAGAGCCTCAATATAAAAGTTAGGAATGAATGTATCTGAGAGTAACTACAAGCAACAATGCGATATAACGGTACAATGATTCTCGTCGTGCCCCGGACTATAACTTTAAAATACTTGCAGCTATGGAGACCGATAAAAAAAAGCCTATAGCAATACCAAAATAGTGCTCGGATTGAAACCATCGGCTGCAGATCAGTTTTTCTTCACAATAAATTTTTCATTTTCTACTCTTTTTACCTCCTGGAAAAACCTGGCAACTTTAAGATAGTCGGTGGGAGGTACCAGGCGTTTTTTTAATGAAAGATTTGCTACAACGGTAATAATATCCCCACGCTCATTTTTAAAGTACTCATTGCTATAAGAAGCATATTCATTCGATAACTCTTTTTTTACAGGTAATTTTTCTACTGCACTGCCCGGGGTTAATATATAAACAGTTGTATCAATTTTATTATAAGGAAAATCAAAAATGTAATCAAATCTCCTTGGGGTTATCACTGGCTGTATATCCTCGCTTGAAAGCATACTTATCCTTGGTTTAAAAAATAATTTATTGCCGGTTTTAAAATCATATTGCTGATCGTACGATAAAGTGAGACTGAATTGTTTTCCATTAGCAGAATCAGGTTTTGTATTTATTTTAAATACCTCGGGAATTTTATAATGCAGGTAATTAATAAAAATATTTTGTTTCTGCTTTTCATCTTGTTTCATGATCTGGTAAAATAAATCCCAAAAATCGCCAGTGCAATAAATATCAGATATTACTTTTGAACCTCCATCTTCATTTAGAGTGATAATGGTTTTAGTGCTAAATATATTATTCGTGTACCTGCTTTTGGGTGTGGCAACAAGCACGCCGCCTTTCTCAGTTAAGAGTAAAGCATTTTTGTTTTCAGTAAAGCTTCCCAAAAAACCATATTCTTTATTATTACTGGTACATTCAAGCCAAATTGAATCATTCGCTAACGGCACACATAATATTACATGATCAAACGGGTCAGAGGGAAAGTTGATATCTGCAGGCACATCATTATAATCGCTATTTATTAATGCAGGGTAAGAATTTATTCCGACAGTCTTCAACAGGTAACGCATATAGTTAGTGAGGGCTTTACAGTCACCATATCTTTTATCATTTACGTATTTTACGGGAAAGGGTTTAAATCCCCCGATGCCCAACTGAATACTTACATACCTCATATTTTGCTCCAGGTAGTTATATAATATCTTTATTTTTTCCCGGTCTGTTTTGCAGTTAACAACAAGAGCTTGAATTTTTTGTATATCCTCTTTAGTAAAGGGTTTATTGTCTTCATAAAACTGGTAATTCCAGGCGCCAAAGCTTTGCCAGCTTTTGAGCTCTCCTTTATATCCATCATACTCAAATGCATCCGCAACAACTTCAATTTTAGGCAGGTTATATGATGAATAGCTATGGTGTTCGGGCTTTGACGCAGAAATATTTTTTGCAGTCCAGGTATATGTTTTCGTTCCGGCTGCTGTTTCTATCAAAGGTTTTATATCAGTATTTAATGCCCGGTATTTTATATCAAGTGACGGCGCAACATTTATGATAAAAGTGGAATTTTCCACCGACTCATTGGGGCGGACTATGATCCAGTCTGGTAGCTTAATGTAGCCAGTAGTTTTGCTTTCAGACATCATTTCAATAGTACATGGATAACCCGGAGAAGCTGCATCAACGTATAGCAATTTATTATCTGTATATAGTGATTCATCAATATAGTTCTTTGAATTAAAATCTTTTTTTTGATAAGTCTTTATAAGATCGCCGCCTGCATCGTAAATTTTAAATACCACATTCTCGATCTTATTAAACTTATCATAATGCAATCTTTGATGCAGATGATAAGCAGCATCTTTATTTAATAAAGTAATCACCTCGTGGGTTGTAAAAGTGTACTTTGCGGAAGACTGAATGTCGAGAGTTCTCTCATCTAAACGATATACAGCATTGGCATCTTTTTTTAAATTTTCCGGCAGAATTGATGCAGCGTAATTAGAAAAATCTGTCTGGCAAAATAAATTTAAGCCCGGGAAAAATGTGATCAGTAAAATTGAAATGTATTTCTTCATAAACTACTTGTTGGCTAAAACAATTTGCTCGCTTAAAAAATTATGCATCTTTTTATAAAATTCTTTTAGCATTGGGTACTCTTCAGCGGTAAAAACAGTTTGGTTTATGGTTAAAGATATTTGTATAGTAATAGTATTGTCAGTTAAACTGGCAATTCTTAAAAATTTAATGCTTTTATCAGGAGTTACTAATTGTACATTTTTTGGCATTTCTTCAGGCTTCATATCATCGGGAAATTCAAATACTGCATTGATATCAGTTTTACGGGTACAGCCGAAATCCACATTACTAAAACGGTTTTCCAGTGTGAATGGATTTTTTACAAGCCCGCTGAACAGGTTTACATTTACTAACTTATAATCCCCGCTAACTGTTGCAGGCATTGTGAATTTAAACTGCTGCTGTAATCCAAGTGAATCTGTTTCGGTATTGCTGAGTACAAGGCTGTCTATATTTATCTCCGCATAGTCTTTTTCAAAATAATCATGCTGAAATTTTTCTTTGCTTTTCATGTAATCTTCCAACCTTTCTACCTTTGCATAATTAAAACTGTTTATAGTAGTATACCCATTTACCATTCCATCCTTACTTATGTTTGAGTAAATATTAATAAAATTAGAAGAGCTTTTTGCCTCTGTTAGTTTAATTACTTCGGGCTTTTTATTATTTACAATAAAGGCATTTGTATTTAATACCTCAAACGGAATAATATTTACAGGCGTATAATTGCTGGTAGCATCAAGGATAAATTTTTTATTATCCGTTTGTACATAAGCAACTACTTTATTAAACTGGTCAATTATGGGATAGTCCGTATTTACTTTACCATGGTCTCTCTCGCTTACCAGCATCGGATCTACCTGGAGCCCCGCTTGTTTTAAAAGGTTTATGAGCACAATATTAATCTCACCGCTTGTTCCCTTTTTATTTGCCCATACATCGTTTATTCCATCATTGGCAAATTTTGAATTTATATTATTCCAGCTAAAACTATTTTTTACATACTCGTATATAAATTTAATTTTATCATAAGAAGTTGAAAAAGTATTTGCCTTTGCAATTATTTCGTCTGAACCAGATAGTTTTCTTTCAATTTGTCTTCCAAAATAATCACCGCTTAATAATTCCCTTGCAGATTCCTTCCAGGTAGTCATATAGTTTATCTTACTGCCACTCCGGCTAAGAGAACCAGAGTATTGAAATTCTACGTAATGCAGATAATTTTTTGCAGCATCCATAAAAGGTTCATAACGTAAACCCCCAATATTTTTCATTTCAAACATCGTACTGCCGCTACTTTTATCACTGCTTATTTTTACAGGTATATCTGAGGATTTGTGCACTACATAAGCAAATTCTGCGGTGGGTATCATGGTGAGGTGATACCTGCTTAAAACAGTAGGCATATCAGATTGAAAATACCAATCGTCAAGTCCGTTATAATTTTTTGCAGTGGTTGTATATTCATAATCTACAATAGTTCCTACTTTCACATTTGGTAGTGTAAATTTAAGTACCGAAAATCTTTCATTTAATTTTTGCCTGAACACCGCCTTCTTATCAAGTTCTTTTAGTGAGATTTCACCAGTACCAGCCCGTGTGTATGTGATTCCCCTTACACTTGTTATACTTTCAAAATCATCTTTACTAACATAATGTATTTCAATGTTTGCTTCATTAATACCTTTCTCCTTAAGTATTTTAAAGCGTATTCTGCGGGTGGTTATAAGATTATATGAATCATTATAGCTACCGTATGCAACATCAAATAATTTAATGGCATCAGCTTCTTTATCAAAGTCACATTCCTTTATATAAAGTTCTGCTCCTCCAAATTGCCCAAATTCGGGAATTTGTTCCTGGGCATATGAAAAGGAGATTAAAAAAAGAAGAGTACAATACAATAAGATTAACTTCATGGCAGGTGTTTGTTAGTGTTTAAATGTAAGCCAAAACAAGTAATTTAATAGTTATTAATAAGTTTTTTTAAAAGTATAAACATGAAAGGGAGACTATTTTTTTTGTTTTTTATTAGTTTAATAGTAACTGGCTGCAAGGCCCAACAAAATAATCAGCTATTTAAAATTGGGGGTAGCAATAATTCCTTGCTTTGGCAGATAAGTGGTAATGGCCTGTTAAAGCCAAGCTTCGTTTTCGGCACTTTTCATTTGTTATGTAAAGATGATATTAAGTTCAGTGACCAGCTAAAGTCTGCTATACAATATACTGATGGTATTTATATGGAATTAGATATGGATGATCTGTCAACCTTAATGAGTGGGTTTTTGTATATGAATATGAAAAATGGAAAGGTACTAAAGGATTTTTATACACCTGCAGAATACAAACGAATTGAGCAATATTTCAATGACTCGTTGCATATGCCTTTTCTTATGCTTCAAAAAGCAAAACCATATTTTTTGATGGCATTGCTTTATCCAAAAATGATGAAATGTAAAACATTCAGCGGGGTAGAAGATGAAGTAATGAAGCTTGCCAAAGAATACAAGAAAGAAATTATGGGATTAGAGACAATGGAATTTCAATCTTCAATATTTGATAGTATCCCTTATGAGATTCAGGCAAAAGAGTTAATCGAAAATATTGATAGTCTTCCAAAATATGCAAGCCAGTTTGATACAATGCTGCTCGCCTATAAAAATCAGGAGCTATCAACATTAGAAAACAGCCTGAATGAAAGTGAATTTGGTATGGAGAAGTATAAAGACCTTTTGCTCGATGGCAGAAACATAAACTGGGCTAAGCAATTACATGCTATAATGAAAAAGAAAAGTGTATTTGTAGCAGTAGGTGCCGGCCATTTGGCAGGGGAAAAAGGATTATTAAGTTTATTAAAAAAAGAAGGATACAAAGTTGAGCCTTTGCAAAACAAGTAACCCCGGTTTAAAATATTCAATTATTTAATTTACATTTTTTTAATCCCTGCTATTAATGATCCAATCTGCCCATAGTGATAATAATCATGCTCTATAATACCATTGAGCAGGTAAATAAAAGAATAATTTCTTCCGGGAACGGTTTCATTCCAACTATCTAACGGGAAGCTTTCTATTGCAGATAAAAAATTTTGGTGATATAATTCAAATTCTTTGCAGGTAGTCTCCCAGTCATTTAATTCAGGCCAGTCTGTTTCGGAGTTGTCTTTAATATCGTAGTTATTATTACCAGTTAATTTTTGAATGGCAAAATTTCTCCAGGCAGTCATATGTCCCACCAACTCTGCAACGGAATGGCTATGCCCCGGAATTTTTTTTAATGCCACATCCGGCTCTATAGAAAGTACCTTCTCTTTAAAATTTTCTGTTACCCAGGCATCTCCATTATAAAAGGCTGCCAATTGCATTTTAACTCTTTTGATAATTGCTTCAATTTCAACATTAGTTTTCATATTTTATTTTATGATCTTTAAATTCAAAATTAAGGAAAAAGCTAAGGAAAAGTATTACCTAACGAGAAGTGCTGCAATGGGCATTCTGCAAAAATGATGGCGGTGTGCCAGTGTGTAATTAGCTATTAGGCAAGCATACGCTTAGATCCGCATTTAGGGCACTCCACCATTATAATCTCAGGCAAACGGAACATTAGTAAAAGGCTTTGCGTATTAATATCGCAATGTTCCGGTTTAAGTTGTGTTTTATTTACCTCTGAATTACATTTAATACATTCAGTTTTAGGTAGTTTATATTGATCCATGGGGATACTTTGTTTTCGATAGGATTTTAGACTAAACATCTAACGATAATTTTCTTTCTTTCTTATATTTAACTAAACATTTATTATTATCAGAGCCTAATACCTCTTTCAACAGGCATAGCAGTAATAAGTATAAAAATTCATCTGGTAAGCCAAAAAAAGCCCCTCCCTTTTGAAGTAGAATTTATGAGAATAATAAAAACAAAAGGATAGGAACGGGTCTTGAAGGGTTTTACGGTGACGCCAAATTATATAATCGTATCAGTAAGCCGTTTTATATACCGTTTTAGCAAAGCGCTTACCCATTTTACGTTGTGATCTGGAATCGAAATGAACGGTATCAGATTTTGAGGTAAGGTCTCCGGTTTTGATAACATACATGTTTTTTACTGTAACAGATAAATCATGCAGATCATTATTTACTGAGTCAGCAAATGGATTGGTTTTTCTATTAAGAAATGATGAAAGCTCACCTGCATACACCGGCAGCTCAGGAGCGCTAAAATCTGTTCTGATCTTTGTAAAAAACGTTTCCAGTTTTTCTTTATAGTTTTTATAATTATCAGCGCCGGCATTGGCTTCACCCTGGTGCCATAATAAACCTTTAATAATTCCATATTCAGCTGCTGCTTTTACTTTCCTAACCAGGTTAGTATATAAAGTAACATTCCTAAAAGTAGAATCTGCCAGCCATTGCTCAATAGAGCTTCCGCCAACTGCACAAGGCACCAGGCCAATGGTAATATTTTTACCATAGAACGCAGCTAACTTTTTGCCAAAAGAAAGCCCGCAATCCAAACCTGTTCTCAATGGTTCGTAATAATGAAGTGGTTCTTTTGCATACACCCATTCGTTGTCTTTATCTAATGTTAATACCAGTGGAGATGAAATGGTATCCATTGGCTGAACAAATCCACGGCCTGCCATATTGGATTGACCTGCTAAAATAAAGATGTAAAAATTTTCTTTAAGTGGGAGAGATTTTACTTTCTCAACTGCCACAGGAAAATGATTTGTATTGTTACTAACCTGTATTTTTTTGGAGGCTGTACAGGAAGCAAAAAGGAATAGCAAGACCAATGTTTTTTGATTCATTCATTGAAGATAGGAACAACTGAGTTTCTTTTAATTCGGCAATATGTACGATAGCGTAATTTACCAGGGAATGGAAAGTATTGGATGTATTTTGGCGACCTGATTTATTTATGGCGACCTCTGATGATCTTATCCATTGGGATGTAGCGGAGAATAAAGAAAGCAACAAAATGATTACTGTTCTTCATTCCCGTCCCGGCTACTTCGATAGCCGTTTAGTTGAACCAGGTCCATATGCATTGATGCAGAATGATGGTATTCTATTAATCTATAACGGGAGCAATGCATCTGATTTTAACGACTCTGCAATATCTAAGTTTACATACAGCGCAGGGCAGGCTCTATTCGATAAAAACCAACCTTATAAATTAATAGCAAGAACAGAAACGCATTTTATTCATCCTGATAAACCCTATGAAAAACAGGCAAAGTAAATGATGTTTGCTTTGTTGAAGGCCTGGTATACCAGGAGTTAAATGAACAGGAACCTTCTATCCTAAACAAATTTTTAATCACTTCAAACGCAAGTGCCTGCTGCCCGAAGTTTCTTTTGCAGCAAACCCTATTCATGCTCTTGTTGATGCTGTTACCAAAGGCTATTGAAACACGGACAAATAATTATTCAACGTCTGCAGATTGTTAACCGCATTGCCCATTGTATTATTAAAATAAACATAAACAGTCTTTCCCTCTTTTATCCAGCCTTTAATTTGCTCTGCATATTTTTTTAATACCGCTTCTGAATAATCTCCCCGGTAGCGGGGCTCAGGACCATGAAAGCGTAAATAAATAAAGTTGCCAACCGTGTTAGTAAACGGAGTAGCAGATGCTGCAATATCCTGAATAACCATAGTGATATTATACTCATTCAGCAGCTCATACACTTCCCTCTCATACCATGATGCATTCCTGAACTCCATTGCTATTCTCCATTCATCATTTGTGATTTTACAAAGCGTCTCTGCTAAATTTTGTAATTCGTTTATACTATCTATTTTTAAAGAGGGCGGAAATTGTGCCAGCAGACATCCTTTCTTATCGCCTATGTGTGCAACTGTATTTACAAAAGCATGAACATCTTCTTCTTTAAAATTCAGTTCCTTAACATGTGTTATAGTTTTTGAAACTTTAAACGTAAACTGAAAATTTTCAGGAACACTTTCCCGCCAGTTAATAACAGTAGATACCCTGGGCAGCTTATAAAAAATACTGTTAACCTCCACGCTGTTAAAAAGAAATGCATAATACTGAAGCCTGCTCTTATCCTGAAACTCAGGAGGATATTCTGATTTAGGCACAGGAAGAGCCAGGCCACTTATGCCTGAGTAAAACATAGTCTTAGCTTTTTGCATTGTTGTAAAAATGTATGCTAATTCTTATAGCAAGTTATTAAGTCTTCCAAATGCGAAATGAAATTTTTTTGTTGATTGTTATTCCTTCTTATTAAGTGATTTTTTTATTTGTTCAAATGGTTTCAAAAGAGCAGGATGGTGGTCACAACAAGACCAACATCTGCAAAAGCAGTCCCTGTGCTGGTTTCTTACGGGCAGTAGAGAAATGATTGGAATGCTGATATTTATTGGTGTGCTTAGTTTTTATTTATATGGTAATTTATCTTTTTAAAAAGAAAAATATAAACAGATAAGCCATTGTAATGAATCACGTTTTTAGTTGTTCACATTTTGATTAAGTTCTTTGTTCTTTAAAATATATTTAGTTTCTTTTGTATCGGCAATCTATGTACTTTTTAATTTAAATCACTTGCTTCTTTACCGTACAATATTTCTTATTGCTAACAAATATTAAAATGAAAAAACTTATAATTATTTTTCTATTAGCTTCTGCCACGCAGGCTTTTTCGCAGGATTGGCCTTTAAAAAAATTAGTGACCGACAGGTTACTAAAGAACATTCCATTTATACAGATGCCTGGCTTTAGCTTTGTAAGCAGCCAGCAATTGGCAGACAAGGGAGTTTACCAGGCTATTAAAATAAATGCTGATTTCTCCAGGCAATTACTTGCCCAAAAGCCTGATGCAGTGCAGGTTGAAATACCTTTAGATGACAATGAAACGCTTGTCGTTAATCTTATAAAATTTGATTTAGGTAATATCAAGTTCACAGAAAATAACAATCAGAATGAAGTAGTTGACAATTTAAAAATTCCGGTTACTTATAGGGGAATTATTTCAGGAGATACCAGCAGGAATAATGTAGTGCTTACGGTTAATGAAGATTATGTTTCTATGATAGCAACATCTTCCAAAAGAACTATTCAAATAACCAAAGCAGACGGGCTGGATAAATCTTTATACAGATTATACAATAGTGATAAGGTTCAGTTTCCGAAGCCGGATTTTGATTGCGGCACTATAGATAAGCCTCTCTCCAAACAAGAAGAATTATTGCTTTCGTTACCGCAGCAAAGAAGTGCAGCACCGCCTGATAAATGTGTGAATGTATTTGTAGATTGCTTCGATAGTCTTTATTATTGGAAGAACAGCAGCTACCAGCAAACCATAAATTATGTTTACGAATTGTTTAATGCTGTAGCTGCTGGTTATACAAATGAGCAGATAAACATACAGATAATTGCTGTGAATGTTTGGACTACGCCAGACCCATACCGCGGTGATACCAGGGCTAATGCCTTAGCAGATCTTGCAGCAAATTACAAAGACAATTTTTGGGGTAACATTTGTGTGGGGCTTGATTATGGATTGAACACAAGAAGTGGCCTCGCATCTATTGCCAGTGCAAAGGGGATGGCCCCAAACACTTGCCCAGCCTATAGCGTAGCAACTAATCCCTTTTGTTATTGCGACGTAAATTATACCAGTATAGCTACCGTAAAAAACTTTCCAACAGGGCCTAGTGCAACTGGTGCGGCCATATATTTAGTAATGCACGAAATGGGTCACTTGCTGGGCTCACGGCATACTAAATGGTGTGGCTGGCAAATTAGCACTACTCCTCTTGTGTATGGGGCTTTAGATAGCTGCGGCATAAGAGAGGTAAAAGATAATGTAACCCCGCTTTGTTCTGCCGGGCCGCCTCCGCCTGCCACAGGAGCAACGATTATGAGCTATTGCGTAAGCAATAATACAGCGTCTGATTTTGTAAATTATAATAATGGCTTTGGCCCATTGCCGGGTAATGCTATAAGAACTTTTGTTTATAATAATTCCTGTATAGCCGGCTGCCTGGTGTGTATTACCGGTATGAATAATCCTTTAAAAAAGATGGAATATTCTTTTAATGACAACAACAGCATCGGGTATAAAAACATTGAGCCTTTTTCGGTTTTTTCATTAGATCATGCTTTGGATAAAAAAGTATCTTATACAAACAATGAAGGCGAAAACGCTTACTTAAAATATAAGTTTCAAAATTTGCAAAGCACCTACAATAGTAAAAAAACTGGTTATATTATTTCAAAAAATTAACCTATGAAAAAATTATTTACGCTAATCTTATTAATATATGCTTCGGCGGCCAGCGCACAATGGAGTGATGTTAATAACCAGTTTTTCGATTCACTTCACATGCCTGTTAGCATTGTAACTAATGTTCAAAAAAATCCAATAATTGTTCAAAGCTATCCTGATGGCGGTTATTTTGTTATATGGGAAGATGACAGAAATGTAGCCGTTACCAATACAGACATCTATGCTCAAAAATATGATAAGACGGGTAAAAGATTATGGGCAGACAACGGTGTGCCTGTATCAAACGGGCCTTACAGAGAGCAATATACGTTGTCTTCAAACCAGGATTACAGGAACAGGTCTGTTGCTGCAACCGATAGCGCTGGTGGATTTTATATCGCTTATTACGATGACAGTGTAACAAATTACAGCTGGTATCGTATGTGTGTGCAGCACATGAAAAGTAATGGCAATGCGGTTTTTGGCGCAGCAGGCTTTATTGCTGCCCAAAGTGTTCCGAATAACGGAAGCACTTTTTCTGCACCATTTTTAATTGCTGATGGCAACAAAGGTTTTTATTTATCTTATGTTCAAACATATAGTAATGATTACGTAGAAGTATATGATTACCGTGATGAAAATGGAACCATGAAATTATATGGCGGCGGAAAAGTTAA